>CAINDV010000785.1 GCA_903847485.1 uncultured Verrucomicrobiota bacterium | reverse complement strand
GGTCCACCGCATCGACCTGACAGAACCACTGATAGAGCGGATTACCCGCCAACTGGCAACTGAAGCCGCGATAGTCTTCCTGCAACAAGGTGCGCAAGAGCGTGCAGCGTAAAGCCCGGCGCGAGCGCTGCTGGAACTTCCCCTGTTCCACGGCGGTCATTTGTTGCGCCGACGCGGGCTGCCGTCCGTCCAGGGCGCGCTGGACGAAGTCGCGCTCGGCGCCACTGTCGCGCAAGCGGGCATCGATTTGTTCCAAGCGCTGCCGGAAGGTCTGGTAGTCCACATTGCCGACGATGGTGGGCAGTTGCGGGTGCAGTTCCTGAGGGAAGGGAATAATTTGACCGGGCCTGGCGATAGTCTATACACTAGCGCCGATTATGCCAGCAAAAACTGTGAATACATCGAAGAAATTAGCCATCGCCTATCCGTTGCGCGTCCAAGCCATTCGTTCCCGCGGCCATCGGCCTGGAGCCGGGCGAGACGGTGCAATGGGAGTTGCTCGCCCGGGGGAATTGCATCTGCGGCGGCCCCACGTTCCGAGGCCCGCAGCCCAGTCCCGTGCCTACGCATAGGCGTCGCCACGGCTCATAAGGCCACGATTTGACCTCCCACCCGCAAAACGCCCCGGTTTCCAGACCGCCGGAACGGCATCACCACAAGTAACGACAACCACGGCCTTACACTGGGACAAAACCTAGTTAGTGGCCAGCAAAAATGGCCGGTTTCCGCTGGCCATTTTAGCACTGTGGCGCGCTCCTCAAGGCGGAGCCTCAAATCACCTGCAATATCGCGGGATTCGCTTGCTGGCAGTGCGGTGGACCGTCGGAATCGGCTACAATTCGGTAAAAAACGATCCTGTTGCAAGTCGCTTGTGTGCATGGCTATACAGTTTATCTAAGCGCCATTCGGGTCAGTCCCACACTTTAAACGAGATTATGGCCGCCAACTACCACCTACTGCCTCGCTCGCAACGCGGTGCGAAAGCAAGTGGAGGATCGGTGGCGGAAAGATCCGAGAGTGGGTTTCTGCTCCAAGGCAACCAAACCAGTTGCGCCCGTGCCGTGAAAGAGGCCAACGGGAAAGCCGTGCTGACCGTCTCCCGTCGGCAAGCAGCCCCGAAGCGGTAGCCCACAAATCAGTTGCGGGGGAGGCGCTATCAAAACCTCGGCGAGGACCGGTAGGGCGACGCTCTGGCGGAGCCGCTACCCAAGCGATAGGGGTAGGGAGAGCGGACCTGGCCGCCCCCCTCCCTCCAAACCGGACAGGCGGTTCTCCCGCATCCGGCTTTCCAGTCGGTGGGTGCTCGCTCGAGAGGGAGCGGCTCTGCGCCTCGTCCCCAAGTACGCCGTTCAGACGTTCGGTATCACCCGTGCCCATTGCACCCGGTTGGGGATCAAGAACATACTAAAATACCATTAAAGGCTTAATCGTTATATCCCACCATGGCAGGTCGACTGAACGCAACAGCCGCTTTTCAAGCTCCTGCTTTTCTTTGCCGCAAAGTTTGACGCCCTTCTGGTAAACGCCTTTGAGGAGGGTGCTTGTCGTCCGAGCGGACCGCCAGACAAACTGGCTGGCCCGCAGGAGAACT
>CAINDV010000784.1 GCA_903847485.1 uncultured Verrucomicrobiota bacterium | reverse complement strand
CAGTTCCCCACCGACATTTACCTCACGACCCAGTGCATGTTGAGCATCCTCAAGTATGGCGGCCTGACCACCGGCGGCGTGAACTTCGACGCCAAGGTTCGCCGCGAGAGCTTCGAGCCACTCGACCTTTTCTACGCCCACATCGGCGGCATGGATGCTTTCGCTCGCGGACTCAAGATCGCTGCGGCGATTCGCAAGGACGGTCGCCTGGCCGGGTTTGTGCAACAGCGTTACAGCTCGTGGGACAGCGGCATCGGCGCGAAGATCGAAGCGGGCAAGACTGACTTCAAGGATCTCGAAGCTTACATCCTCAAGAAAGGTGAAGCCGCACCCAACACCAGCGGACGGCAGGAGTATCTGGAGAACCTCATCAACGAATTTGTATGAAAGACAAACCGCTCGCTATTGAGAATGCGCACGTTCTCTTCATAGACGTCGTTGGCTACTCAGTTCTGGCCCTAGATAAACAAGTTCAGATCCAGGAATGGCTCAAGCGAATAGTCAGATGCACGGCTGGATACCGTAGCACGAAGAAGCGACGTATCGTTCATTGCCTGCCCACCGGGGACGGAATGGCCTTGGTCATTTTTCGTGATCCCACTGTCCCAACCCTAGTGGCTGTTGAAATCTCAAAGGCGCTTCGCGCTCAAACCGGGTTCGGTATTCGAATTGGGCTGCACAGCGGGCCCGTGCGTTTGGTGCGGGATATAAACCAACGAGTCAATGTTGCTGGGCACGGGGTTAATCTAGCGCAACGCGTCATGGATTTGGGTGACGCGGGACACATTCTTGTCTCGAACCCTGTGGCCGAATGCCTGCAACAGATGGGAGGCTGGTCGGATTACCTTCACGAGCTCGGTGACTTCGAACTCGTAACGGGCGTTCGCTTGCGCCTTTTTAATCTTTGGAGCGAAGCGTTTGGCAATCCAGCCTCGCCTAGGAGAATCGCCGGGGCCTGGGATATGCATGAACTCACCAAGGCGGCAGCATGAAGCTACGCTCGCCTTGTAGGCTTTCGGGCATGGGCGCGAAGATCGAAGCGGGCAAAACCAACCTCAGCGACCTCGAAGCCTATGTCCTTAACAAAGGTGAAGTCGCTGCGAACACTAGCGGACGGCAGGAATATCTGGAGAATCTGATCAACGAATTCATCTGAGTTCGCGGCGCGGCCAAACCCGCCGATAACGCCACCGCCGCCGGATAACTCCGGCGGCGGTTTGGCTTATCCGCCTGTCATGAATCGCCGCCGGCACGGCCACCCCCCCGAACGGCAGCCCGAACTCCGAAGCTTGAAATCCACCTCAAAACCCCGGCGGCGTGGCGGCGATCTGGCGACCGCCGCCATATTTCCCTCGGAAAACCTGATGTTTCTGGCGAACCCCAGTTCGCCGCTACGAGGTTTTGAAAGGGCCTCAGGAGTCGCCAACTACGCCAACCCGCTCACCACGCGCTGGAGCAAGGCGAGACCATCCTCGGCATCTGCGCGACTCAGGTTCAGCGCCGGCAGGAGGCGGACGACCTGGTTTCCGGAAGGAATCGTGAGCAGGCCGGCTTCGTGCAGACGATTGACGATTTGCGCCGCCGCAGGCTTTTCTCCGCACGCCAACGCGGGAATTTGTTCCTTCGGCGCAAACTCGATCCCAATCATCAAGCCAAGTCCACGCACGCCAGTGATCACCTGCGGGCAAGCGGCAGCGAGTTGCTCCAGTTCCGACTTGAGCCAGGCGCCGAGCTGGCGGGCGTTGTCCGCCAATCCTTCGCGCTCAATGACTTCCAAGACCTTCAGGGCCACGGCGCAGCCCAGCGGCGTACCGCCGTAAGTCGTGCCGTGGGAACCCGCGCCGAGCAGGTCAGCATAAGGATCGCGCACCCAAAACGCTCCTATGGGAAAGCCCCCGCCCAGCGACTTGGCCATTGAAATGCCGTCGGGCAGGAACGTGCTGCCGGCAGTGCTCTGAACGCCTTCGAGCAGGCGCTGGTAGCTCTGGAAGCGTCCGGTTCGGAAGTGCCCGCACTGCACGCCGTCCATGAGCAGCAGCAGTTTCCGCTCGTCGCACAAGGCGCGCAGCCCGAGCAAATACTCTGGCGTGGCGGGCGTGACGCCGCCCTCACCCTGAACGCCTTCGATCAGGATCGCCGCCGTCGCCGGCGAGAGGGCTGCGCACGCCGCCGGCAAATCATTGAACGGAATGTGCCGGAACCCCGGAACCATCGGCTCGAAGCCTTTCTTCACTTTGTCCTGCCCGGTGGCCGCGATGCCGGCCAGCGTGCGGCCATGGAAGGAATTCAGGGCGGTGAGGATTTCGAAGCAGCCTTCGTCGTGGCCGAACTTGCGGGCCAGCTTGTAAAGCCCCTCGTTCGCTTCGGCACCGCTGTTGGCAAAGAACACCTTGCCCGTCGCCAGGTGCCGCACGATCTGTTGCGCCAGTCGCCCCTGTAGTTCGTGATAGTAAAGGTTCGAGACATGGACCAACCGCCGCGACTGCTCGCTCAGCGCTTCCGAGATGGCCGGATGCGCATGTCCAAGCGAACACACAGCGATGCCGCCGCCGAGGTCGAGGTAGCGTTTGCCGGTGACGTCGTAGAGGTGACTGCCGGTGCCGTGGCTGAACGCGATCTCATAGCGCGCGTAGCTGGGCACGACGTTCTTTTGAAACAGCGCCTGGATGGCGGCCACGTCGTTGCGGACAAGGGACGGCGGAGTTGGGACGATGTCTTTCATGTTTGGTTGGCGGGGAATCTAACGCGGAGCGGCGCGGTGTGAAGTGCGAAATTTCCGTGACGGGCGTTCTCTCGACTCTCTTGCGCCCGCAAGCCACAGGACACCCAACTCCGTCCTCAGGCCGGCCTGCAGAATGTCAAAAACCAAATCCCCACCGCTTTTGGCTAGGACGGCGTCGGAATACCTGACACGTTTATCATATTGCTGTAGTGCAACAGCTTGTGCATTATTCGTTGAGTTTTGGCTCGCGCCGATGTCGGATTGGCTTACAATCAGTCCATCAACCAGCCTTGGGTAGGTTCACAGGTTCACATCTCAAGTCGTTTTGCTACAGCATCATACAACTGCGGTAACGCTTTGTAGGTCGGCATGGCACCGGGCCTGCTGATTGTGCTACCGTTACGCGACTAACATTAACCGACAAAACCGGAATGAACCGGATTTCTATGAATGCAAAGATAGTTGTTTCTCAGTTGGGTGGGCTGGCCTTGCTCCGCCAGGTCCGTCCCTAGGCGGTTGTATGACGCACAGGTTGAATCTTACGCTCTTGGGCTTTATCGCCATGTTGGCTGCGGGTGTTCCGTTGACCGGCATGGCGATTTCCGATTACCCCGGTGGAGCCAAGGGAAGTTTGGGCTTGGATGACCGGCCGCCCTACCGCGAGTACCTGCTATTCGCCGCACTCGGTCAGGCTTTGAGCGGAGCGACGGGAGGCTCGGCGGGAGGGGCGGGAGACTCGGGCAGCCCTTGGATTTTTTACAACGAAGACGGCGCGTCAGGACCGGTGAGCTCAGGCAATCTCGCTGCCGGCGAGGGCGTGACATCGGGGCTGTGGGCTACAACCACAGAGAACCCTTCCTCCAGTGGCCCGGATTCCGGCGACCCGGATGGCGCTGCGAATTCCGAATTACTCAGTGGTGATCCTACCGACCTGACCGGCGCAGGGGTAGGAGTGCCGGACCCCGCAGGAACCTTGGCGCTGCTGGCTGTTGGTTACGCCAGCGTGGTGGTTTTTGCACGACTTCGGAGGATCAATCCGACAGTTTTGGCGTCAAGCTAGGCGAGTCCAACGCCAGTTTCCTTCAGAGCTGGCAGGCTCAGGTTTTCTTCCCCCAGTTGGTGTCCCGCGCGGGCGATCAGGCGTGATCGCATTGAACGTCAAGTTGGTTCCAGACCAGGCAATGCGTCTGGTGTTGGCGGCTACCCCTCACCCCATGCGGTTGTTGCGCCGGGACCTCTTGATTACCCTTTGCCAGCGGCCGCCTGACTCGCCCGATAGCTGGCTACCACCCATTCGCTGAGCACCCGATCCGGGGCCTCGACGGCGTCCGCTTCCAGGACGAATTCCTGTCGGCCGGAGTTCTGCGCGATGAGCTTGAGGCCGAACTGGTAATCCTTGAACAACGCTGCGCAGTGATCACGCACGGAACGGGATTGTTCGATAGATTTCGCGACTAGCAAGTCGGCAGCTTCTGGCGTGAAGCGCAGTTTAAGCCCGTGTTGCTTGCTGAACCGCGCCGCAAATTCGTCCACGAGCTGGCCGGCGGCCAGGCGCTGCTGACGTTGCGGATCGCCCAGCAGTCGCTGAAGTTCGCCGCGCGGATCGTCCACCAAGGCGCGCGTCACCACGAAGCGGCGGATGGGCGTGGAGGGAAGCTCGAATTTGAGGTCGCGGAAGATGCGTTCGCAAACGGTCATCAGACCGCGGGCGCCGGTCTGCTCTTCGCTGGCGCGCTCGGCGATGCGGCGGAGGGCGTCGTCTTGGAAGAGCACTTCGATGCCGTAGGCGGCAAAGTCCTGTTCGTATTGGCGGATGATGCTGCCCTCGGAGTTTTTCAGCACCAGGTGCAAGTCGTCCGCGGTCAACGCCTGGCAAACGACGCGCACCGGCAGCCGGCCGATGAACTCCGGCTCGAAACCAAACTCGATGAAATCGCGGGTCTGGGCGTGCTCCAGTGTCGAGCCGGCGACAGGCGCGGGCGCGGCGGCGGCGGCAAATCCAATCGTGGATTCGCGCAGGCGTTTGCCCGTAATCTTCTCCAGCCCGTCGAAGGCACCGCTGACGATGAAGAGAATGTGTCGGGTGTTGATCGTGCTGGGCTGCTTGTGTCCGCCGCGCATGTTCATTTCCATCATCGCCTGAATTTGCCCGGCGATGTCGTTGGGCGAACGGGCGGGCACCTCCGTCTCTTCCATGAGCTTGAGGAGATTCGTCTGCACGCCGCGCCCGCTGACATCGCGGCCCGAGGCGTTGCTGGCGGCGGCGATCTTGTCAATTTCGTCAATGTAAATGATGCCGTGCTCGGCGCGCTTCACGTTGCCGCCGGCCAGGCGCACCAGGTCGCGCACCATGTCCTCGACATCTCCGCCGACGTAGCCGGTTTCGGAAAACTTCGTGGCGTCGGCTTTGGCGAAGGGCACGCCAATGAGGTCGGCGGCGCAGCGGATGAGATAGGTTTTGCCGACGCCGGTAGGCCCGATGAGAATGATGTTTTGCTTGGTGTAATTGGGCGAGCCGCGGCCTTCGAACGCGAGGCGGACATGGTGGTAATGATCGCACAGCGCCACGCTCAACACCTTCTTCGCCTCGTCCTGACGAATCACGAAACGGTCGAGGTGCTCCTTCACCTCGCGGGGTTTGTAGGGGAAGTCGAACTCGCCGAGCCCCGGCTCCTCAGTGGAAGCCGGGGCCGCGTCGGCCGGGCTGGCGGATCGGGCCTCGGCGGGCGCGGTACCGGAGCGCATTTGCTGGCGCATCAAGTCGGATAGTTGGCGCTGAAAGTCTTCGGGGTTCATCGCAATGGTTTTCTGGCCTCGGGCCAGGTTCGGCCCGGGGCGAACTTAAACCAATTCCCACCGGCGTCCAATCCGAAGGCTAGCGGTCAGTCCGCCGGCTCGTAGCGCATGGGCAGATATTCGGGGACCCACATCGCCTCTTGTACGCGAGCTTCCAGATTCTCCAGGATGGAAACTTCCGCCAGCCCTTCAGCCACTCCCTGGCGGATCGCCGCGCAGGCGACAGCCAGCGAACATTCACGGATACGACGCACCTCCGGATAGACCGCGCTCGCAGCCAGATCCGCTTCGGTGACTTTCGCCGCGAGCGCCTTGGCCCCGGCCAGGAACATGCCATCGCTGATCCGCCTCAAACCACCAGCGGTGGCGCCGAGGCCGATGCCGGGGAAAATGTAAGCGTTGTTGCCCTGGCCAATGCGGAAAGTGTGGCCGTTGAACACGACCGGCGCAAATGGGCTTCCCGTGGCCACGATGGCGCGGCCGTCGGACCAGCGGATGGCGTCCTCTGCGCGGCACTCGCAGCACGAAGTGGGATTACTGAGCGGGAAAATCATCGGCCGCTGGTTGACGGCAGCCATAGCGCGGACAACTTCCTCGGTGAACGTTCCCGGCGTGGCGGAGGTGCCGAGCAGAATCGTGGGCCGGGCGTTGAGGATGGTTTCCGCCAGCGTGACGTGGGAGCGATTCGCACAGGTGTAGCTCAGAAGTTCACCCGGATCACGGGCGTAAGTGGCCTTGAAATCCTCCAGTTCGTGGCGGTCACGAGTCACCAAACCCTGGCTGTCCACGGTCCAAATCCGCTGCCGCGCCTCGGCCAGGCCCAGCCCGTCCTCCTGTAGCGCGGAGACGATCAAGTCGGCGATGCCATGCGCCGCCGCGCCGGCACCCGCGAAGAGGACGCGCTGGTCGCGAAGGCGCTGGCCGCTGATGCGTAACCCGGCGAAAATGCCGGCGACGACGACGCCAGCGGTGCCTTGGATATCGTCATTGAAGGTGCAGAGTCGGTCGCGAAAACGGGCAAGCTGCTTGATCGCATTCCCTTTGTAGAAATCCTCCCACTGAAGGAGCACGCCAGGGAAGACCTTCATCACCGCCGCCACGAAGTCGTCCACAAATTTCTGGTACGCGTGGCCGGGGACACGCTTCTGGCGCAGGCCCAGGTAGAGCGGGTCCGCGAGGCGCTCCTCGTTGTCGGTGCCCACATCCAGCATGATCGGCAACGCGCCGTAAGGGGCGACGCCACCACAGAGGGTGTAGAGGCACAGCTTGCCGATGGGAATGCCCATGCCCCCCGCCCCCTGATCGCCCAAGCCGAGAATGCGCTGGCCATCCGTGACCACGATCACCGCCGGGTGGGGATTGGGGAAATCCTTCAAGATGCGTTCAAGGTGGTGACGCTGATCGTAGGAGACGTAAAGCCCGCGTGCCCGGCGGTAAATGTGGGAGAACCTCTGGCAGACCTCACCTACCGTCGGGGTATAGACGATGGGCATCATCTCCTCGATATGTTCGCTCAACAACCGGAAGAAGAGCGTCTCGTTGCGATCCTGCAGGCTGGAGAGGTAGATGTGTTTTTCCAGGTTGCCAGCTTTGGCTTGGAACGCGTCATAAACCCGCTGGAGCTGCTGTTCCAGCGTGCTGATTGCGGGCGGAATAAGACCGTGCAAGTCCAGTTCATCGCGTTCGGCGTTGGTGAAGGCGGTGCCTTTGTTCGTGGAGGGATTCATCAACAACTCCGCGCCCTTGACGTGGGCGGCCAAGTAGCGGTGAGCGGTCGCCGGTTCCTGTTTGATGGTGAAAATCATAAATGCTTGGTCCGGCGCTGCGGGGCAGGTGACGCGTATGACCAACTCGCAACCCGCGCCCGCCGACGGAGGTGAATGGCGGCGCTCTGCCGAGACGCCGCTACGGGAGCCTACGGGATGGAAATAGGCCCGGGCACGACGCGGTAGTAGGTTTGCGGCTGGGTGGCGGGCTGGGAGTCATACCAGAGCTGCGTGGCGTTGGTGAGCGTGACGTTCGCCCGGCCCGCCCAACTGTTCGTGTTGCTCAGGTCCAGCGTGGACTGGACGCCGTAGGTCTGGCCCGCCACGCCGTCAATCGTCACCCCGGCATAGAGGGCGATGGACACGCCCGCTGGATTCACCGTGAGTGTCGCCGGTTGACTGGTGAGCGTGCTGCCGGTTGCGTCCGCGATTACCACCTTGTATGAACCTTCGTTTGCAGACTGGAGGTTCGTAATTACCAGCGCGGAGTTTATGGCCCCGACAATCATATTTGTTCCCTTCAGCCACTGGTAGCTGTAAGGCGGAGTTCCGTTCGTAACGCTGACCGAGAAGGAAACCGTCCCCCGCAAATAACCAATCTGGCTCCGAGGCTGGGCCGTGATGTAAAAGAGAACAACAGATTCATATAGTTCGGCGCTGTTATAGCCGAGGCCGCCGGAACCTCCCACAGCCAGCACCTTCCCATCAAGCAGCAACGTTGACGTGTGGCCTTGGCGGGCGGCTATCATCGTACCAGCCTGTGCCCACGTTCCGGTGGCCTGACTATACATCTCTGCACTGGAAAGAACGCCGTCCGTGGTGGAATACCCCCCCGCGACCAGCAGCTTCCCATTGGGCAGCAGCGTCGCCGTGTGACTCCACCGGGCGTCGCGCATGGCACCTGTCAGCGTCCAAACTCCAGTGGCCGGGTCATACAACTCTGCGCTGGAGAGGGTGCTCGACGGTAAGCTGACGCCTCCTCCTGCGACCAGAACCTTCCCATTTGTCAGCAACGCCGCCGTGTGAATACCGCGGCCGTTGTTCATCGCGCCGGTTACTGTCCACATGCCGGTGGCCGGATTATACAATTCCGCGCTGGAAATTACTCCCGGGCCGTTAGGACTTCCCCCTGCGACGAGCACCGTCCCATTTGTCAGCAACGTCGCTGTGTGAAAATAGCGCGCGTTACTCAACACGCCGGACGGAGTCCATCCCCCATTGGCCGGGTCATAAAGTTCAGCGCTGGAAAGGGGGCCGCTGCTACCGTAGCCCCCGGCAACCAGCACTTTCCCATTTGTGAGCAACGTTGCCGTGTGACGATATCGGGCGATGCTCATGGTGCCGCTTGGCGTCCAAGTTCCGGTTGCCGGGTCGTACAACTCCGTACTGGACAGGGAGGATCCCGCACCAACAGCTCTGTAGCCTCCCACGACCAGCACCTTTCCATTGGGCAGCAGAGTCGCTGTGGGGTCCTCGCGGCCGGTGTTCAGCGGGTTGGTCGCCGTCCATGTGCCGGTGCCCGGATCATACAACTCCACACTGGTGGGAGAGACCGAGCCACCCGCGACCAGCACTTTTCCATTGGGCAACAATGCCGCAGCGTGGGCTTGGCGCGGAATCGACATCGCACCGGTGTTGGTCCAAGAATCAGCTTTGGCCGTGGTGGTGAAGGATAGGTTGCCCACCAGCGCGGAGAGCGCCAGTGCGAGTGTGGAGATGTGAATGTTTCGTTTCATGTTCGTTCTTCGACTTTCTGTGTTGCTCCCTGCACAACGGACGAATTGCGGAACGAAAGGGACGCGAACCCAGCGCACCACCACAGCCGTCGCCACGCAAAGAGGCTTTGTTTTTGATCTACATGGGTTCGTGGCGTCCGCTACGAGCGTCCGCTGGCAAGGAGGCTGCAAAACCCCTCGCCCCTTGGCAAGGCGGAATCTCCTCTCGCGCCTCGCCGGGGCGCATCTAAGTTTCTTGCAAGCTCTCATTAGCACCCGGCTTCAGCCGGGTGCCGGCATTGGGGCACTGCCGTTTAGCTAAGGCAAGCGCCGTTCAGTAACAGCTCCGTAGGAGCGCCATGTTTATAGCCACGTCCAGTCCATAAATCCCCCCAAGCCCCGGAGGGGCGGAATGTCATGGCGAGGTGCCTGTATTTCGCCCCTCCGGGGCTGGGGGAACCTCTGGGCTGGCTT
>CAINDV010000783.1 GCA_903847485.1 uncultured Verrucomicrobiota bacterium | reverse complement strand
GGAGCCTCGCCCTACCACGCCAGGCGTTTTCATACACGCTCTTAGTCCTGCAACCGCCCCGGTTGCAGTTCGGCTCTGCGGGCGTGGGTGCCCGCAAGACTTTCGCCGGCGGGGCGCCGGCGCCACTACGGGGTTTTGAAAGAGCCTCCAGATTCCAACATTTCACACTAGGACCGGCCGGAGGATTGCCGACAGACGCAGCGCCACTCCTTCGGATTTCGGGCTTAACCGCAGTCATGCCGTTGGAGTGCGGATGCCCTCACCCGGCGGGGGTTGCCAAGGCCATGGTGAGAATTGCTGGAGTTACTGGCTCCGGGCTTCGTCCGGCTTTCGTCCTACGTCCTTTGGTTTTCGGAATTCGGGTTCAAAGCCCCGCCCGGCGACACTTGATCTCGACTCTCCCACGGCGATTCGGTTACCGTCCGCCCATGCCCTTGCCCTTGTTCAGCTTACTGGGAATGGTTGTCTTCATTGGCTTGGCGTGGACGCTTTCCTCCCACAAGCGGCGGTTTCCCTGGCGCACGGTCCTCTGGGGCCTGGCGCTGCAATTCGCCTTTGCCGTGCTCATCCTCAAGACCAGCGCGGGGCGGGCGGTCTTTGACCTCACGGGCAACGCCATCCAGAAGCTCATCCAGTTCTCCAACGAGGGCTGCCGCTTCGTCTTTGGTCCGCTGGCCAACAGCGATTCCATGGGCCGCTTGTTTCCCGAACAACCGCTGGTGTTCGCGGTCCTCGTTACCGGCACGATCGTCATCGTTGCCGCGCTGTCGTCGCTGTTTTATCACTGGGGAATTCTGCAAAAAGTCGTGCAGGCGACGGCTTGGGTGATGCGCAAGGCTATGCGCACCAGCGGCAGCGAAACCCTCTCCGCGGCGGCCAACATCTTCATGGGCCAGACTGAGGCACCGCTGCTCATCAAGCCCTACCTGGCGCGCATGACCCGGAGCGAATTGCTCTGCATGATGACCGGCGGCATGGCGACCATTGCCGGCGGCGTGGCGGCCGTGTATGTGAAAATGGGCCTCGACGCCGGGCATCCGGACATTGCGGGCCACCTGCTCACCGCCTCCGTGCTCAGCGCCCCGGCGGCGTTGCTGATCGCCAAGGTGATGCTCCCCGAAACCGAGCTGAGCGAGACGGCCGCCTGCGCCCCGGCCGCCGTGCCCCGGACGACGGTCAACAGCATTGACGCCCTGTGTCGCGGCGCGAGTGAAGGCATGACGCTCTCGATCAACGTCATTGCCATGCTCATCACGTTCGTCGCCGTCGTGGCGCTGGCCAACTTCCTCATCACCCTGCCGCAGACACAGTTGGGCGTCGCGCATCCAGTCACGCTGCAAATGTTTTTTGGCTGGGTGAATGCGCCGTTCGCCTGGCTCATCGGCGTGCCGGCGCAGGATTGCGCGGCCATCGGCCAGGTGCTGGGCGAGCGGATCGTGCTCAACGAGTTCATCGGTTACGCCTCACTCAACCAACTCCACATCGAACCCCGCAGTTACACGCTGGCGACTTATGCGCTGTGCGGCTTCGCCAACTTCGCCAGCATCGCCATCCAGGTTGGTGGCATCGGCTCGCTCGCGCCGGAACGCCGCGCCGACCTCGCCCGCCTGGGCGTCCGGGCCATGATCGGCGGCTTGCTCGCCAGTTACCTCACTGCCACCGTCGCTGGCATGTTGCTCTGACCGGCGGCTACGGTAGGGCGACGCTCCGGCGGAGCAGAAACCGAGTCGGAGCGCCGACATTTTTGTCGGCGTGGTACTGGGCGGCACGGACTGGCCGACAAGAATGTCGGCGCTCAGTATCGGCAGCGGCTCCGC
>CAINDV010000782.1 GCA_903847485.1 uncultured Verrucomicrobiota bacterium | reverse complement strand
TTCGCCCTTTAAAGCGGACTCGCCGAAGAGCGGCTTGGCCGGCGTGCAGGGCGTCTCGTTCCAGGTCTTGCCAAAATCCGTGGACCAGCGGAAGCCGGGGATCGGGCCGAGCCATGGCCAGTTGTAGGGGATTTCATCGCGGATTTCGCGCCACGAGGGATGCAGGCAATAGGTGCCGTAATACCAGACGCCATTATAGACCAGGCTGCCGCAGGGATAGCGTCCTTCATAGGGGCGCGGACTGCTCTTGAAGACGCCCTGGTTGGTCACAGACAGCTTGAGCGGATCATCGCCGATGATGGTGGCGTGCCCGGTGGCCGCGCCGTCCCCGCCCGAGCCACAACCCAGGCCGTTGACCTCGCCATCGGTCCAGGGCGAATACAGGTTGCCATCCGACGCCCACGCCGGATACCAGGTGTCGGCTCCGGTGTATTCGGCATGCCGTCCGGTGAACGCCACGCCCGTGAACGACGCCGAGGGTTTGAACGGACAATCGGACGGCGGCTGCGAGAGCCATTGGCCCGCCGGGTTGTTTTTTGCCGCCGATGTGTCAGGTCCGATCTTGGGTTCAGCGCCCTGAACAGTGAGTGCAGCAACGAGCACGGCGAGGCCGGCGATCATGGGATGTTTCATGGTGGTGTGTTTCATTATCTATGATTTAGAATTTAGGATTTCAACTTGCCGTTCAGACGATAACTTTGACCGGCCTTGGTGCCGAGAGTGATCATCTTGACTCGCCTCAGTTCGATGGTCTTGGCCTGCTCTTATTCAAATATATCGCCAAAGCTTTCCCGGGCAGCGCCTACCAGAAGAGGTAGCTCGGATCGGGAATTGGGCTGAACTCCTGGCTCATGAGGTTACTCGGTTCTTTCCAGGCACCGGCGTGTCCATCCCCGTAGAGCATCACCGAGAGTGCCTTCCCCTTGTAATTGTGCCAAATGACTTTGGAATCCTCTACACCCCGATTGGCATGCCAGTTCCAATCGCCTTGAATGATCTTGTTGGCCGGACTGCGCGCGATCTGGGAAGACTTCATCGGCGTCCTGGAGCCGACCGCAGCCGCCGTCACGCTCAGGACGCGAAAGATGAAGGACTTGGTGGGATCTGACGGGGAGGTCTGGAGATAAGGTTCTGTGCCCCATTGCACCAGGTAGCTGTTACCATAGTTCGCGAAGCATTGCGTGATGTTGCCCACCCAAAAATCCCCCTTGTCGGCGGGACAGTGAAATGCCTCGGTGTTTTGGACATACCGATTCAAAGGCCGATTCGTTGCGGCGACGAACACGTCATAGGTGCCGTCCTTCCCCCCGGTCGAAGCCCAGTCTGGGTGCGTGGGATAAGAATCCCGGGAATCGTCGGCATACAGGATAAAGGCGATGCCAATCTGCCGATTATTGCTGATGCACTTGGTCTGGAGGGCCTTGGCCTTGGCTCGGCCGAGCGCCGGCAGCAGCAGCGAGGCGAGAATCGCGATGATGGCAATGACGACCAGTAGTTCGATCAGCGTGAACGCTCCCTTGATTTTGGGTCTGGTATTCATTGGTCCTTTCCTTA
>CAINDV010000781.1 GCA_903847485.1 uncultured Verrucomicrobiota bacterium | reverse complement strand
GGGGTCACGACGACAAGAATGTCGGCGCTCCGGTTGGGCCGTTGCTCCGCAGGAGCGTCGCCCTACCGGCGCTGGGGTTGCGAGAAAGCCTTTCCATTTTTCACCCACTATTTTTTTGCTAGCGACTCGGTTCTGGCTGGTCCAGTTTCGGATTTCGGGCTTCGGATTTCTTTCGGATTTCGGATTTCGGATTTCGGATTTGTTTTCCCTTCTCCCCTTCCGGCGGAGCTTTGAAGCATCGCCCCCCGCCGGTCACCTTTGCCGTCCAGCCTCGCCATGAAGGTGCTTCTGACCGGTGCGACGGGTTTCGTCGGCAGCCACGTTCTTGACTCTCTCCGGCAGCGCGGAGTCGCCGTGCGCATCTTGGTCCGCGCCACCAGCGACAACCGTTTCATCCGCTCGCACCTGCGCGACATCGAAGCGCAGAAAGGCTCCATCGGCAACCCCGCCAGCTTGCGCCAGGCGTTGGCCGGCGTGACGCATGTCATCCACTGCGCCGGGGCCACGAAGGCGCTGAGCGCGAAAGGCTTCTTCCAAGTCAACCAGGACGGCACGCGCAACCTTGTCGAAGCCATCAATCAAGCCGGCGGCATCCAGCGACTGGTTCACATCTCCAGCCTGGCGGCGGCGGGACCGGCGGCGCTGAACCAACCGCGCCGGGAAACCGATCCGCCCGCACCGGTTTCGACTTACGGCCGAAGTAAGCTCGCTGGCGAACAGGAAGTGTCAGGTAAGTGCCAGACCGACTTCGTCATCCTGCGCCCGCCGGCCGTCTATGGCGTGCGGGACTTTGAATTTCTCCGCCTGTTCAAGGTCATCAAGGGACACATCCGGCCCGTTTTTGGCGGCGGAGGTCAGCAGCTTAGCTTCGTGTATGTGAAGGATCTGGCGGAAGCCGCCGTTCACGCTCTCAAGTACCCGGCGTTGGCGCGGCAGAACTGTTTCGTCGCCGCCCGCGAGATCGTCACCGCCCGACAGTTTGGACTCGAAATCGCCTCCCACTTGAGTGCCCGCACGGTACCGCTGCCGCTACCCACCGCGTTGCTGTGGCTGCTGTGCGCGGGACAGGAGATCCTTTCCCGCATCACCCGCCGGCCTAGTGTCCTCAGCCTCCAGAAATACGCCGAACTAACAGCGCCAGCTTGGACGTGCGATCCAACGAAGCTGGAGGAGTCGTCGGGGTTTGTCTGCCGCACCACGATCTTCGAAGGCGTTCCCCGTGCGCTGGATTGGTATCGGCAGAGCGGCTGGCTCTGAAGGAATGAAGAATGAAGAATGAAGAAAGGGATTCCTGGCGAAGCTTCTCTCAAAAGCCCGGCCACGGCAGAGCGACGCTCAGGCGAAGTCATGCTTCCGATGTTGTTCCGAAAAGGCAGCTACGGAAGCTCCTTTTTGAGTTTCTGAGTTTCGGCTTGGGCCGTTCGGACTTCGGACTTCGGACTTCAAATTACACCTTCATTGACTACGCCACCCAAGGCTACATCCTACTCGTCGCCCTGATCATCCTCGTGTTGCACGGGACAGCGGTGCCGGACTGGAAGTGGCGCATCGCCACCCATTGGGGAGTCGTCGGCCTGGTGCATCTACTTATCGCCTGGCACGCGCGCCGGCCCGCCAACCGCCTGCTGGATTTCCTGCGCCACTCTTATCCGATCCTGCTCTATGTCTGGCTCTACGGAGAGTCGGGAGAGTTGAATCAAATGCTTTTCCGCGGCTATCTCGACGCCTATTTCCTGCGCCTGGAGCAAGCGTTCTTTGGCTGGCAACCCGGCATCGAACTGATGTATCGCTTCCCGGCGCGACTCGTCTCCGAAGTGCTCTACGCCGCCTACTTCTCTTATTACTTCATGATTGGTGGCATTGGGCTGGCTCTGCTGCTGCGCGATCGCCGGCAGTTTGCCCATTACATCTCCGTCGTCTCCTTCGTCTTTTACGCCTGCTATCTAACTTACATCTTCGTGCCCGTCGTCGGTCCGCGCATCCTATGTGATAACATCGTCCCGAACCCGCCGCTGGATGCCATCGGCCTCCTCGCACCGCCGGGCGTGCCGGATTCGGTGGCGGCGGCGGTCTTTTACCGGCTCATGGCGTTCATCTACGATCACTTCGAGACGCCGGGCGCGGCGTTCCCCAGCAGCCATGTCGCGGTGGCAATTGTCACCGTCTATTTCTCATTTCTCTACCTCCGGCGCATCCGCTGGCTTCATCTGGCCGTGGCCGTGCTGCTGTGCGTGGCAACGATTTACGGGCGGTATCACTATGTCGCTGACATCCTGGCCGGTGGAGTGACGGCCGCCGCTTTGATCCCCGCCGGCAACTGGCTCTACCGCCGGTTTGGCGGCCCGGCAGCAGCCGACCGGCACGCCCCACGCCCGGTTTGACCCCGCAGCGCCTTTCCCCCACACTGGCCGCATGGCAAACACCTTTGGCCATCTGTTCCGCATCACGACTTGGGGCGAGTCCCACGGCGGTGGCGTCGGGGTCGTCGTGGACGGCTGCCCGCCCCGCTTGGCGCTCAGTGAAGACGACATCCAACCTGATCTGGACCGCCGCCGGCCCGGCCAGTCCGCCATCGTCACCCCGCGCCAAGAGTCCGACACCGTGCAAATCCTCTCCGGCGTCTTCGAGGGGCGGACGCTCGGCACGCCGATCTGCTTATGGGTGCGCAACACCGACGCCCGCCCCGAAGCCTACTCGGAGATGGCGCATAAGTTCCGCCCGTCGCACGCCGACTACACTTACTTCGCCAAATACGGCCTGCGCAACTGGCAGGGCGGTGGCCGGTCCAGCGCCCGCGAGACCATCGGCCGCGTCGCTGCCGGCGCGCTCGCCAAGAAGTTACTCCGCGAACGCTTCGGCGTGGAAGTGCTCGCCTGTGTAACTCAGGTGCATCGTCTTACCGCCCAGGTGGATTGGGAAAAGGTCACCGTCCAACAGATCGAGTCCAACATTGTCCGCTGCCCGGACGCGGCGGTGGCGGCCAAGATGATCCGGCTTATCGAGAAAATGCGCGCCGCCGGTGACAGCGTGGGCGGCCTCGTCGGCGGCGTGGCGCGCGGCGTGCCGGCGGGTTGGGGCGAGCCGGTCTTCGACAAACTGGAGGCCGATCTCGCCAAGGCGATGTTGAGTCTGCCTGCGGCCAAGGGTTTTGACGTCGGCTCCGGCTTTGGCTGCGTCACGATGACGGGCCGCGAGCACAACGATCCGTTCCGTGTTCGCGGCGGCAAGGTCCGCACCACGACCAATTTCTCCGGCGGCATCCAGGGCGGCATCAGCAACGGCGAAGACATCCGCTTTCGCGTCGCCTTCAAGCCCGTCGCCACCGTCATGCACGAGCAAGCCACCGTGGACGAGGCGTTGCACAACACAACCCTGAAAGGCCGTGGCCGCCACGATCCCTGTGTGCTGCCGCGCGCCGTCCCGATCGTCGAGGCGATGACGGCCTTGGTCTTGGTGGACCACGCGCTCCGACAACAGGCGCAGTGCGGTTGAACCCGGCGCTTTGAATCGCGGGTGATGGGTAGGGCGCGACTCTGCCAGCGCCCGCCGAGGTAGTCGCCCACGGAACGGCTTGCGGGGACAGACGCGCCTTACTCGATGCCGCTCAGCCGTATCCATGCAGAAGGCGGAACCACGAAATACAGGTAATGCGGTTTGTCAGCGGGAAGGTTGCGAAAAATCGCGTTTTCTGGGTAGCGTGAACCTGCGGCTGGGAGGATAGGTCTCTGCAGGAGTGCAACCCGAGCGCCCCGTCGTCCGTGGATTGCGCAAGCAT
>CAINDV010000780.1 GCA_903847485.1 uncultured Verrucomicrobiota bacterium | reverse complement strand
AGCCGAACCACCGTCTTCCTTACCTTCGAAGCAAAGCCGCTGCGGACGGGGCTTCCCGATAGGGCGCTGCCGCAAGGCCGACGAAGCCCTGACGCCCGACTGCTCGGCGGAGCTTGCCGTGAGCATAAGTGCTCCCTTTTCACCTCGGTATAGAGTCAGGAACAAACTTCCCGGATGAACCAAAATTGTCAGATGGCCCGCTCCATAGGACAAGGTACCGCTGCTGTTGGTGACGCTCAGGAAGTAGTCCCCGGCGTCAGCGAGGGTGACCGCGGGCAGGGAGAGGACCCTGTTGGTGGCACCGGGGAGCGCCACCCCATTGCGGGACCACTGGAAATGCATGGGACCATCAAATGGATCGCCGGACACCACGGCCCTGCATTCGACGTTGGCGCAGGTTGCTACCAATGCCCCTGGTCGGTGCATAGAACCAGATTCGGAGAAGGAGAACCATTTATGGCCATGATCCGCTAGCCCGTGGATGGACACGAGCGACAGATCATCAAACCACGCCGTGCCCGCGGTCGTTACAGCCCAAAAACCGAGTCGCGCAGCAAACGTCAGTGACGTGTTGGTCCCGCTGGCCGTGGCAAAACTGAGGTTGCGCCAGTCCGCTGTGCCGAACACAGGTTGGCTTCGTTCCCAAGTGCCGAACACGGAGAGGTTGGCCCCCGCATCGATGCTTTCAGTGGAATAGGCCACCCCGTCAGTGCGAACCCAGCCGGCCAGTTGGTACCGGGTATTCGCTCGTACCGTGACGGTCTGCAGCCACATTGAGTCAGGCAGAAGTACTGCTGGGGACCAGCGACGGACGAGCGTCTGATTGCTGCACCGACACCCCCGCCCAGCGGGCGAAGCCGGGATCGAGGTAGGAGGCAGCATGTGGGCGTGACTGGTAAACGGCTTTGTGGAAGGCGCAATCAAAGGTCGCTAAAAATTGAATGTGGCTCTGGCGGTGTTTGGATTCGTGGAAAATGGGACTAAAGAACTGGTGGCCGTGGTCGGTGGCCAGCGGGAGAGCAAGCTCTCCTGGCAGGGTTTGTTGAGTGATTTGAAACGGTGCGGACTCCCGGCCGCGCCCAAGCTAGCGGTGGGCGACGGCGCCCTGGGATTCTGGGCGGCGTTGGAAGAGGAATTTCCGGCCGTACCAGCCCAGCGCTGCTGGGTGCATAAGACGGCCAACGTGCTGGATAAACTGCCCAAGAGTCTGCAGGCCCAGGCCAAGGAACAATTGCACGAAATGTATCTGTCACCCACGCGGGCCAAGGCCCTCCAAGTCTATGAGGATTTCGGCCGGTTATACGGGGCCAAGTAGCCCAAGGCGTGGGACTGTTTGCGCCAGGATAAAGCGGAGCTGTTTCGGTTCTATGACTATCCGGCCGCACACTGGGCGCACGTGCGCACCACCAATCCCCTTAAGAGCGCCTTCGCCACCATCCGGCATCGGACGCGGCCAACCAAAGGCTGCGGCTCCGTGGCGGCCACCCTCGCGATGGTGTTGCAATTGGCGCGGGTCGCCGAAAAACACTGGCACCGCCTCAAAGAATATGCGTTACTGGCCCGCGTGATCGCGGGAGTAAAGTTCGTCGACGGCGTCGAACTCAACCCCCAGGTAAAAGCCGCTTAACCAAATTTACCCTTGGGATGCCTCTCCGCCCTCCGCCATCCACGACTTTTGGAAATTTTTCGATGAATCGGTTTCTGCTTTCTACTTTCCGCTTTGTTACACTGTGTCCATGAAGGTGCGCTCGACCCGCGAGAACAGCATCAGGCCGACCACGAGGATGGCCAGCATAACTCCGCAACTAATCGCGAGCTGAGTTACCGTCACCGACCCACCGCCGAGGAAACCGTTACGGAAAGCCTCGATCACGGGGCTGAGCGGGTTCAGCGAGACAACCCAGCGATACTTATCGGGCACTGCGGAAACTGGAATAATGACGGGCGTGGGAACATCAGCAACTGCACCCCAAACGTGACGAGTTGGGCGAGGTCGCGGTAGCGGGTGGTCATGGCGGGGACGATGATTCCGCCGCCCAGACCGAAGCCGGCGACCATTAGCACGGTCAACGGAGCACTTAGCATCCAGAGGTTAGGCTCGACGCGGGGATATCCTTTGATCAGATAGAGAACCCAGAAAACCAAAAAGAGCAAAAACTGGATGCCGAAAGCGATAAGATTTGATAGGACAATGGAAACTGGGATAGCCAGGCGATGGAAATAGACTTTGCCGAGCAAGGCGGAATTGGCCACGAAGGTGTTCGCGGTCTTAGTAAGGCACCCCGAGAAGTAACTCCAGAGAATGTTACCCGCCAGGTAGAAGAGGAACGGTGGACTGCCATTAGTGGACAAGCCGGCGACTTGGCCAAAGATGATCGTGAACGTCAGCGTGGTCAGCAGCGGTTGGATGATATGCCAGGGCGGACCGAGAATCGTCTGCTTTTAAAGCGCCACGAAGTCGCGCCAGATGAACAGCGAGATAAGGTCGCGGCAGCGCCAAAGCTCAGCCAGCCGCCAGTCGAGAACGCCCTTGTGCGGGCCGATGATGGTTGTCCATGCTTCCGAAGCGGGTGACTCAGTCGGCGTGTCTGTAGTGGCGGACATTGGAGACGAGCCTGCCAGAGGACTGGACGGCGTTGACAAATCGAAGCTCAAGAGCTTTCAGGAATTGTGGCCCATCGCCACCTTGAGTGCCTGCACAATCTGGTCTTGCGCTGCATCTCCGAGAAACGGGTGCATCGGCAGGCTCAACACTTCGCGGGACGCCTTCTCCGCCACCGGAAACGCGCCCCAGCCGTAGCCCAGCGTGGCGAAGACGGGTTGCTCGTGCAGGCACTTCGGATAGAAGACCGCCGTCGGTATGCCCGCCGCCTTTAGTTTGGCAGCCATGACGTCGCGCTCGGTCAGGCGGACGGTGTATTGGGCATAGACGTGGGTGTTGCCCGGGGCCACGGCCGGCGTCACGCACAACCACCGCAACATCTCCGAGTAACGATCACCCAGGCGTTGGCGCTCGGCGATTTCCCATTCGAAGTGCGGCAACTTGGCCAGCAGAACCGCCGCTTGCAAGGTGTCAAAGCGGCCATTCATGCCCACAAGGGTATGCTCGTGGCGGACGATGCCGCCGTGGGTGCGGATGGCGCGCATCTTATCCGCCAGTGTGTCGTCGCTGGTGAAGATCGCACCGCCGTCACCATAGCAGCCGAGGGGCTTCGCGGGGTAGAAACTGGTGCTGGAAACCGTGGTGACACCGCAACTCTTCCGCCCGTTCTGCGTCGCGCCGAAACTCTGGGCACCGTCTTCAATCACCGTCACCCCATGTCGGGCGGCAATGGCGTTGATGCGGTTGTAATCCGGCATCTGGCCGAAGAGGCTGACAGGTAGGATCGCCTTGGTGCGCGGGGTGATGGCCGCTTCGAGAGCGGCCACGTCGAGATTGTAGGTAGCCGGTTCGATGTCCACAAAGACGGGCCGGGCACCGACCAGGAGGATAACTTCCGCGCTGCTGATCCAAGTGAAGGGAACGGTGATGACTTCGTCGCCGGGGCCGATACCAAGGGCGCGCAAGGCGATTTCCAGGCTGTCCGTGCCGCTGGCGACAGTAAGACAGCGTTTGACACCGACGTAGCGGGCCAGCGCGATCTCTAACTCGACCATTTCGGGTCCGAGGATGTATTGGCCGTGGTCCAGCACCGCTTGGATGCGGCGGTCAATGTCCGGCTTGTAGCGCTGGTATTGGGTCTTTAGATCAATGAAATCCATAGCAGACATCCAGCGGTTCAGCAGTGATTCGGGGCGGTGGTCAAGTCAAGCTCCGTTTCAACGTGGAGACGCGAAGAGTTTGACGACGGGCGGGCATGTCGGCGAAGAGTCGGCGGCTTTTCCCTAACTCAGCGGTGCCCATCGCTGGCGTCGGCGCAACGCGGGCAAGCTGCCGCCCTTGGCTGATTGCCGGCAAGGGCAACAACCGCGTTTTTCAGCCCCGTGGGATTTCGCTCCCAAACCCATCGAATTCACCCGTTACCAGTCCTTCGGCGCGCACCGCTTGGAGTATGCCGGTCGGCCACAATTCAGCGCGCAGGACGGTACGGAATTTTTATAGGCCAGACAAGCTGGAACTCGGCAACCGGAAAGCGGAAAACAGGCTTGCTCACGAAACTGGAGCGTCGGCCTCCGGCCCGGCGCGAGCCATCCAGTGTCGCCCAACGTGCCGGATCAGAGGCCGGCGCTTTGCCATCCGCAGCGGAACCTACGACGCCATCGTCACGTCGCCGCCGATGATACGTTCCAGATGGCCGTGCTGGGTGCGGAGCAGGAGGGCACCGTCCGAGTCCAGGGATTCGGCGCGACCTTCGACACGCCGGCCGCCGATCTGGATCGCCACCCGCCGGCCCAGCGTGGAGCAGCGCGCCTCCCACTCGCTGACCAGCGCGTCGAATTCCCCGTCGAGGACGCGTCGGTAGTCGCGGTCTAACGCCCGCAGAATCGCCGTCGCCAACCCGGCGCGGTCGAGGAGTTGGCCGGCTTCGAGGCGCAGCGAGGTGGCCAGCGGGCGCAATTCCGCTGGGAAATCACGGGCGGTCTGGTTCACATTCACACCGATGCCGAGAATGAGGGCCTTGACTTGGTCCAGTTCGGCGTGGAGTTCGGTGAGGATGCCGGCGGCTTTGCGGCCGCGGATGAGGAGGTCGTTGGGCCACTTGATCTCGACTGGCAGTCGCGTCTGGGCCTTGACGGCGCGGGCCAGCGCGTTGCCGGCAGCGATGGTGATTTGGGTGGCTTCCTGCGGGCGCATCGGCGGCCGCAGCAAGACGGAAAACCACAGCCCTTTCCGGGCCGGCGACACCCAGACGCGACCAAGTCGTCCGCGGCCGCGGGTCTGCGCTTCAGCGAACACCACGACGCCTTCCTTGACACCGTCGCGGGCGAATTTTTCCACCACGTCGTTGGTGGAAGTGGTTTCCTGAAAGACCCGAATGTCGCGGCCAACGACGCGGGTGGATCCCAACCGCGCCAACAGATCGTCGGCGTGCAACAAATCCGGAGCGCTAATCAACCGGTAGCCCCGGTGCGGGCTGGCCTCGATCTCGTAGCCGAGGCGGCGCAGTTCCTCGATGCGTGCCCAGATGGCGGCGCGGGTAACGCCGAGGCTTTCAGAAAGCTCGACGCCGGACACTGCGTCTGCGCCCGCACCGCGTAAGGCGGTCAGAAGTCGGGCGTCAAGGCTCATAGGGAGGAGGGAAGGGCGAAGGGCGAAGCCCGAAATCCGAAATCCGAAGTCCGAAACCCGACAAGCCACCCCGCTGGTGGCATGGGACGACGTTCCGCAGCAAGAGACTGTGGCGTGGAGTTTCGGATTTCGGGTTTCGGATTTCGCCCTTCCCGCCGGCACCCACGTTGATTTGAAACAGCTCCGGCCTCACAATTCAAAATCGAGTCCGAGGTCCGCAGCGCAGGCGGAGTGGGTCAGCGCGCCCACGGAGATGAAATCCACGCCCGTCCCGGCGATGGCTCGCACGGTTTCCAGATTCACCCCGCCGCTGGCTTCGGTTCGCGCCCGGCCAGCGACGATCCGCACCGCCTCGCACAACGCGGCCACGTCCATGTTGTCCAGCAGGATGATGTCCGCCCCGGCGACGGCGGCGTGCCGCACCTGCTCCAAGGTGTCAGCCTCGACTTCAATCTTGAGGTGGGGAAAGGCCGACCGGGCGCGCTGGACGGCGGCGGCGATGGGATTAGGCAGCGCGTCACGCAGTGCTACCAGGTGGTTGTCTTTGATGAGGATTTGATCAAACAGACCGAAGCGGTGGTTTTGCCCGCCGCCGCAGGCGACGGCGTATTTCTCGAAGCGACGCCAACCGGGCATCGTCTTGCGGGTGTCGAGCACGCGCGCTCCGGTGCCTTGCACCGCCGCCACGAAGCGGGCCGTGAGCGTTGCGATGCCGGAAAGATGTTGCACAAAATTTAACGCCACGCGCTCGGCGGTGAGGAGCACGCGGGCCGGGCCGGAGATACGCAGCGCGGCCTCACCGGCCGCCAACCGCTGGCCATCCTGGGCGCGACGTTCGACCTGCGCCGCCGCATCCAGCTCGCGGAAAACCGCGACGGCGAGTTCCAAACCCGCCAGCACCAGCGGTTCGCGGGCGCGCAGAAGTCCGATGGCGCGGGCCGATTCCGGCACGGTGGCAAGCGTGGTGGCGTCGCCCGAACCGATGTCCTCGGCGAGCGCGGCGCGGACGGCTTGCTGGATTTCCGCGGGAGTAAGCGGCGGCATGGCGACAGCATGAAGCGAAGCGACCGTCAGCGCAAAAGCAAAGTGGTCTGCGGCTCCAGAGTTCAGCCAATTCTCGCGGATCTGCCGCGCACGATTGAGGGAACACGGCTTCCGCCCAGCCGAGTGCCGCACGCAAAAGATGGATTATCTGCTCGCCAAGCGGGGCGCGAATCTGGAAATTGTGGGCCGGGCGCGGGCCTTGGGCTTGGCGCGGCGGACGGTGAACGCAACCTCGCCCGGTTGCTGCCCGACTATTGGTTCAACACAAACTGACACTATGGAAACTGCTGTGGTCCCACTGCTTGGCGCGGCGGGAGTCGAGGCTCTGTTCATTCCGCTGGTTGCGCTTGTGCCGGCGGCGATCTTCTTTGTCGTCCAGTACAACGCCCTCGTTCGGCTCCGGAAACGGATCGCCGAGTCGTGGAGCATGGTGGAAACGGAATTGAAGCGCCGCTACGACCTCATTCCCAACCTCGTCACCGCAATCCAGGGCCACGCGGCGCAGGAGCAGGAGGCGCTGGAGCGGGTGACCCAGTTGCGCAACCGGTGCCTGGTCAGCCGGGGTTCGCCCAGCGATCAGGCGCGGGACGAGGTCCAATTGGTGGAGGCGCTGAAGCGGTTGCATGCGGTGGTGGAGAATTACCCACAACTCAAAGCCGACCCGCAGTTTATCAAGCTACAGCAGGAGTTCGTGTCTGCGGAAAGTCGGATTCAGGCGGCGCGACGAGCCTACAATGGCCCCGTCCGCGAGTATCGGAACAAGTGCGAAAAGTTCCCCAGCAATCTGGTGGCCGGCTCCTTCCGTTTCCCCAACTCGGATTTCTTCAGCGTGTCGCCGTCGGTGGCCAGCGTGACAAACGCGGAGTTCGATCGGCGCGGTTAGTCGGCAGATCCGCAGTGCGCCAAAAAGCCCCCGGCTCCTTTCGGACCTGCTTGCCGACCACGAGCCCCGGCGTAGCGGCGGCTCGGCCGAGCGACGCCACCACATCGCGTCCGTTCAGATGGCGGCGCTCTTCCGAGACGCCGCTACGCCGAAGTTCACGGAAAAGCCTCTTGCGCTGACGGGCGGGGGGCTAGAGCCGGAGAACGCGGTGCTACTGGAGCCGAGCGAGGGTGGCCTTGATGGCGTCGAAGTTGGGCAAATCCTTCGGTGTCGGCGTCTGCTCGCTGTATTGCACTACCCCCTGCTTGTCCACAACGAAGGCAGCGCGGGCGGAGGTGGCACCGAAGCCCATGAGGTCGGGCAGGAGCACGCCGTAGTCGGCGGCCGTTTTCTTGTTGAGGTCGCTGGCGAGAGTGACGGTGATCTTCTCCTTTTGCGCCCAAGCTTCCTGCGCAAACGGGCTGTCCACGCTCAAACCGATCACGTCGGCATTGAGGCTGGCGTATTGGCCAAAACCGGCGCTGATCGCGCACATCTCCTGGGTGCAGACGCCGGTGAAGGCCAGCGGGAAGAAGAGCAGCACGGTGTTCTTCTGGCCGAAGTTGTGGCTAAGTTTGACGTTCACGACCCCAGCGGCCTGTTTGGACTTGAGACTGAAATCAGGAGCTATTGATCCTACGGTAATTGGCATAATCATTCTCTAAATTTGTTAATGTGTCCGGCTTTTCGCGGCCTACCATTGGCGCTCGGAGTCTTCCTGTCAAATGTGGATTGTGCGATTGCCAGACTGGCTTTCGCCAAGGCCCTGGCCAACGGTGGGTTCTGCGTGGGGAGAGCATCGCTGCCCCAATAGCCCAACGCCGGATCCTGCATCGAGTAGGGTGCCGTCTGCCCCGTTCGTGTTCATTGCCCGCCAGAACACGCACCAGTGCCCCAGCGTGATGCTGGGATGTCCGCGTGCTGGAGATCGTTGCTGAGGGCCGTCGTCCGTGCCGTAGAACAGCATCAGTTCGTTACTCCGGCTGGAGCCGCCCAGCGCCAGCCGAGGAAAGTGAACCCCGATGGGGACATTCTCTCGTGAGTTATGATGGGGACATTTCTAAAGAGTTTTGACACACGAAAATTAGACTCCTGTCGTGACAATTTCCACTGGATGGATTGCCCCCGAAGCGGAAGAAGGCGAAGGCCGCGGCGGTGGGATTGGCAGAGTCCGAGGTTGCCGGCGCAACCGTCGCCGCTGCATTCAGCGGAAGGTTTGGGTTGAGTTTGGGTTCGGTCCCGCTAACCTGCGCCCATGCGCTGGTTCATTGCATTCCTTTGTTGCCTGTGTCTCGCCGCCCCAATTCGGGCGGGGGACGCTGTTTCCGGTCGTGTCCTCAAGGTGCTCCCGCTCTTCATGGATTTGAAGGGGCGCACGCAAACCACTCCCAGCCTCTACGACCGCGATGCTTACCAAGCTTCGCTGCGCAGCCAGCCCACACAGCGGTCCGGGATCGAATTCGCCATCGAATGGAAGGCCAAGGGTCCGAAGAGCACGCCACTCAAGCTTCGCCTCGAAGCCCGCGGCGGACTCAAGGCGCAGCCGCCCACGCAGATCGTCTTGGAAGAATCAGTGGCTCCTACCGGGATGTTCGGCGCCTGGACTTCGCTCAAACTCACCGGCGAGGCTTACAAGAAGTTCGGCGACGTCTCCGCCTGGCGCGCCACCTTGTGGGACGGCGTCCGGCTGGTGCATGAAGAGAAGTCGTTTCTCTGGGAAGGCGAGTTGAAATTGCCGCCACCGGCCACTAATGCCACAGGGCCAGCAGCCGCCGTCCCGCCGCCCAAGCAGCCTTAAGTCTCCTGCGCTTACTCCGCGCCGAGTCTTCGCCATGTCCCGACTTCCCTTCGAGTTATTGCTCGCCCTGCGTTACCTGCGGCCCAAGCGGACGTTTGTGTCGGTCATTACGCTGATTTCCGTGCTGGGCGTGACACTGGGCGTGGCGGTGCTCATCATCGTGATCAGCGTGATGAGCGGCTTTGACAAGCAACTCCGGGACAAGCTCCTGGGCTTCAACACTCACCTGAAGGTGTTGGCCCAAAGTGACCGCACGTTAAGCAACTACCAGCAGGTCTTGTCTGTAGTCGCCTCGAACCGCCACGTCATCGGTGTGTCACCGTTTGTTAGTTGTCAGGTAATGGTGGAGACGCAGCCGCCGCGCGGCGAGCAATCGTCCGTGGCGGCACCGTGGCTGCGCGGCGTGGATCCGCAGACCGAGGAACGTGTCAGCATGCTGCCGAAGAGTATCGTGCGGGGGGAGTTTGACGTGAGCGGGTCCGGGTTAGTGGTGGGTTCGATGTTCGCCAAAGGTCTGGGACTTAGGGTGGGCGACCGGGTGGCCATCTATTCGGTGGAGGATTTGAGGAAGCTGCGCCAGAGTAAGGGCAAAGCCGAGGAGATGCCACTGCCGCCCGACTTCACGGTGAAGGGGATTTTCGATGTCGGTTATTTCGAGTTCGACGCCAACGTCATCCTCACCTCGCTAGAGAATGCCCAGGAACTGTTTGCCCTCCAGGATGACGTCCACGGCTTGTTGGTCATGCTCGATAATCCTTACCAGGTGGAGCAGGTGCGGGAGGAACTGGCGGCCAAGCTGGGCGAGAGTTATCGGATGGTGCTCTGGACGGAGGAAAACTCCACCATCCTCGGCGCGCTGGCAGTGGAGAAGAACATGATGTTCTACCTGCTTTTCTTCATCATGATCGTCGCCGCACTGTGCATTATGAGCGCGCTGATCACCTTCGTCGTGCAGAAGACTCGCGAGATCGGGATGCTCAAGGCGCTCGGCGCGACTAACACCCAGGTGGCGACGCTGTTCCTAAGTCAGAGCGCAGTGGTGGGCGTCGTGGGAGTCATCGCTGGGTTTGGACTGGGCATGTTGGCGGTGAGTTACCGGAATGAGTTCCTGCATTTTATGAATCGTGTCACCGGCTTCGAACTGTTCCCGGCGCAGATTTACGGCTTCGGCGAACTGCCGGCCATCATCAAGCCCAGTGACATCGCGGTGATATGTGGCAGCGCGCTGGTGATCTGTCTGCTGGCCGGTTTGCTGCCCGCGTGGAACGCCAGCCGCCTGCAACCCGTGGAGGCGCTGCGCCATGAGTAACCAAGGGTGAAGGATGAAGGATGAAGGATGAAACCGCCGCCACGCCGTTGCTCCGTGCCCGCGGACTGCACAAGACTTATTACCTTGGCCGCACCACGCTGGAAGTGCTCCGCGGCGTGGACCTCGACGTGGCGCGCGGCGAATTCACCGCGCTGCGCGGCGCTTCCGGTGCCGGCAAGAGCACGCTGCTCCATCTCTTAGGCGGACTTGACCAGCCGAGCGCGGGCGAAATCTGGTTCGACGGCGAGCCGCTGGGCAAGCTGTCCGGCAGCGCGCTGGTGAAACTGCGCAACCGCCGCGTCGGCTTCATCTTCCAGGCCTATCACCTCCTGCCCGAACTTACGGCGCTGGAAAACGTCTGTCTGCCCGCCCGCATGGCTCGCGTGTCGGCCGCCGAAGCCGAGGCGCGCGGCCGCGATTTGCTGGCGCGGGTTGGGTTGCGCGACCGCCTGGAGCACAAGCCCTACGAACTTTCCGGCGGTGAGCAGCAGCGCGTCGCCATCGCCCGCGCTTTGGTCAACGCGCCGGAGTTGGTCCTGGCCGACGAGCCGACCGGCAACCTCGACTCGCACACCGGCGGGGAGATCATTGACTTGCTCTGCGCCCTGCGCACCGAGCGGCAGGCGACGCTCGTCATCGCCACGCACGACGCCCGCATTGCTGCCCGCGCCCCGAAGGTGGTGGAGTTGGCGGACGGGCGGATCGCGGGGAACTAAACTATTGGAAACGAAGGTGGCGGGTAACTTTCTAACCGGGATTTCGTGGGCGCGCAAAGCGGACGGTGGTTCAAAAGACCGGGCAGTGGAGCGGGACGATGGGAAGGGCCTTGGGGCATTGCCATTGAATTAACACGGACGTCACTAACAGGTTGGTTAAAAGGTTAAACCCGAATTTCGAAGTCGAGTGATGAATGTCGAATGACGAAAGAATGACGAAGTTCGAAGCACGAAACCCGCTGAATTCTTGGTTGGACGCGACGCGAGACTCGGCACAGAACCTGACATCCGGCGGCGGCGATTCGTCATTCGGTTTTCGTGCTTCATTCGTCATTCGTCATTCGACTTCGGAGTTCGGGATAAGAAGAGTCTCATTGTTGTCTCCCATTCCTCTGCCAAGCATTTCCCTGACTAAGCCCTCCGAACCGCCGGCCAACCTTACTTGGTCATCGGTGGGAACCAACCCATTCACCGACGGCTCGTCCTATTTCAGCGATCGCCAGGGGACGACTTATCCCGCCGTCTCTACCGCCTTAGCTCGCCGTGAAGCACCCGAGTTAGACAGTGTCAGGGGAATGTTTCTCCGGCGATCATAGTGGGTAGAGATTGAGCTTTCCGCAAAAGAACAGGATGCGAATCCGGTAGTTCCGGAAATTGCGAAAGCCGCGCGCGGCGGATTTGAGACTCTGGATTTTCGAGTT
>CAINDV010000779.1 GCA_903847485.1 uncultured Verrucomicrobiota bacterium | reverse complement strand
GCCACACCAACGCCATCTTTGCCATCATCATCGTCATCGTGCTGATCGCCATTGCCTGCGACCAACTCTGGCGTCTGGGTGGACGCCTGTTGTTCCCCTACCGAAACCGCAACTGATATGGAGAACGCCCCTCAGCCAGCCACCGCCGTGGCGGCACCGCCCGCGCCAGCCAGTCCAGCCGCGCCGGGGTTGCCCGAACTGGTCCGCTTCGACAAGGTCAACAAGTCTTTCGGCGCTGACCCGGACGCCAAGATCGCCGTGCAGGACGTTTCCTTCGTCGTCCACGACTTGCCGAACACCGGCGAACTCATCGCCGTGGTCGGCCCGTCGGGCTGTGGCAAGTCCACCGTGCTGCGAATGCTCGCCGGCCTGTGACCGCACTTTCCGCCGACCACCGGCACTGTGACGGCCTTCGGCAAACCCATCGAGAAGCCCGGCTCCGACCGCGGCATGGTGGACCAGAAATACTCGCTGATGCCTCACCTGACCGTGGCGGAGAACATTGCTTTCGGCCTCAAGCTGCGCGGAGTTTCCGCCAGGGATCGCCGCGACCGCGCCCATGATTGGGCGAAGAAAGTCGGGCTGGACGGCGCGGAGTCGAAGTATCCCAGCGAGCTTTCCGGCGGGATGCAGCAGCGGGTGTCCATCGCCGCGACGCTCATCCTGGAGCCGAAGATTCTGCTGATGGACGAGCCGTTTGGCGCGCTCGACCCGAAGATCAGGATGCAGATGCAGGAGCTGCTGGTCCGGCTTTGGCGCGAGCAGCAGAGCACGGTATTCATCGTCACGCACTCGATGGAGGAGGCGGTGTATCTCGGCGACCGAGTGCTGCGCATGGCGGCCAAGCCCGGCCGCCTGGTGGAAGAGCTTCAACTGCCGCGCCCCGACGAGTCGCCGGAAGCGATGCGGAAGCGTCCGTGGTTCAACGAAATCACTCAGGAGTTGCTGCGCCGTCTGGAAACCGACGCGCCGGCGTTGGGTGAACTACCGGGCCTAGGCAAGTGGAAGTGAGGGAAGCTGTGAAATCCGAAATCCGAAATCCGAAATCCGAAGGAAGCCCGAAATCCGAAATCAGAAAGGGCTGCCGGAATGACGGCGTATCGGACTTTGGACTTCGGGCTTCGGAATTCCTTCGGATTTCGGATTTCGATTTTCAGATTTTCCCCACCTCATGACCACCCGCGAACTCATCCACCAGGCCGACCAGCATCCGCTCTGGCTCGTCGCCACCTTCATGGCGATGCCGCTGGTAGCTTGGGGCTTGGGCCAAGTTCACGAACGGGGCCGGGGCGGCGCCGCGCCGTGGAAATACTTCTATTCCGTACTGGTCTATCTTGCCTGCGTGCCGGGGATGTTCGCCAGCGTGCTGACGGCTTACGCGCTGTTTCTTAGCCGCGAGAACCTGCTCGACGCCAGCCTGCTGGTTTACTTCCTCCCCATCGTCGCGATGGTGGTCACGCTGGTGTTCATCCGCAAAAGCGTTTCCTTCGAGGAAGTCCCCGGCTTCGACCGCCTTTCCGGCCTGATGGTGATGGTCGCCTGTAGCTTCGCCATCGCGCTTGTGATCCAGAAAACGCGGATATTCGTGTTCTTCGGCGGTTCCATCGAGAAGCTGTTCCTCCTGGCCGCCGGAGTCTTTGCCCTGCTGAAGTGGGGAGCCTACACGCTCTTCCGCCGCCGCGACGAGCCAAAGCAAGACCGGCCGCCGTTGCCGGGAGCGTGAGCCAAGTTTAGGATGTTCTGCGCAACCGTTCTGCCCTAAAATCCGCTGACCGTGCCGATGGACGAACTAGCCCCAAACTACCGCAGTGAATTTCTGAAAAGCCCGCAGCACGCGGCGCTGGGCTTCCTCACGCTTGGGGTCGGCTTCATCAGCGGCCACCTGCTGGGTCTGATCGTCGGGGCCACGTTCTACGCCCTCGGCTGGATTTACTTGCCCGACATGGGGTTCTTCCGCCGCTGGGTGGATGGCCGTCGCGAGGCCGCCAAGCGCGCCGCCGAAGCGCAGAAAGTCGCCGAGTTCATCCGTCGCCGCGAAGCCTTGTTGGAATCCCTCTCCCCCTCCCGCCGCGAGCGTTACCGTCGCCTCGCGTCCGTCTGCGGCGACATCGAATCCGCCGGCGGCGACAGCCCACTAGCTTCCAGCGATCCTTCCACCGACCCACGTTTGCGCAAGCTCGACGAGCTGATGTGGACCTTTCTCCGCTTGCTGGGCATTGAGGAATCGCTGGAGAAATTCCTCGAAACCGAGCGTCGCGACGACCTCCCGACCATGCTCAAGGAGGCCGAGGCGGAAGCCACCCGGCTGACCACCGAACTGGACGCGCTCAAGGCCAAGGGCGATGGCACATCGCTGGAAACCAAACAGCGCTACGTCAGCTCCCGCCTGGAGCGCCTGGAGGTTCTCCGTAAGCGCCAGCAACGCATCACCCAAGGCCAGGAGAACCTCGCGCTCGTCGTTTCGGAGCAGGACCGCCTCGACCAGCAGATCAAGCTCATCCGCGCCGACGCCGTCGCCACCAAGAACGCTGACGCGCTCACCGCTCGCATTGACGCCACCGTGGAGCACTTGGACCAGACGAACAAATGGCTCTCCGAACTGGACGAGTTCAGGGATCTCGTCGCCGACATGCCGGCCACCGAAATGCGCGTCGGTTACGCCGCCACCGTCCCGCCGCCGGTGATCGAGGCGCGAGCCGAGAGAGGCTATGTGGTGCAAGACCGACGCTCGCGTTCACGCAGCGAACCGCCACAGGGGCGATAGCCCGTGCGATGAAGGACTTCCGCCGGAGTTAGGCATCGTATGTGGACACGCCCTTTAATCCTGATTGTTGTAGTTTTTGCTGTTGCTGTGCTCGACTTCGCATTGCCGGATCTGAGGGTAGTCCTGACTTTGATTTGGGTTGGGCTTATTCTGGCTTGTCTTATTTACGGAGTGAGCATTATCCGGTCATTTCGTGCTGTTGGCACAGTGCTTTTGTTAGTCACGATTTTACAGATGGCCGCATTCTTTATTGTTCCACAACTGATTGGTCAATGATTACGATGCCTGGCAAGTCACCGGAGCCAACCGCCGTTGACGCTTTCAGTTCCGCTGTCGCGGTTCACGCCGCGATTCGGCGGTGGCTCAGCTTTCTACGTTATGTTTCACGCAGTTCTCGACACGAATGTTCTGGTGGCAGCTTTGCGTTCGCGACGCGGCGCTTCGTTCGAGCTGCTGCGCCTGCTGGGTGAAGGACGCTGGCAGCTTCACATTTCGACGGCGCTGCTGCTGGAATATGAGGAAATAACGAACCGGGAAATCCAGCACCTCTGGCTGAACCCCGACCGCGTTCAGGACGTGCTTGATGCCCTGTGCGCCAGCGCACAGGAGCACGCCATCAGCTTCCTCTGGCGGCCTTTTCTCAACGATGCCGACGACGATTTCCTCCTCGAACTCGCCGTCGCGGCTGGCACGCCGTATATTGTCACGCATAACGTCCGCAACTTCGCCGGCGTCGAGCGTTTCGGCATCCAGGTGCTGACACCAGCGGAGACATTGTTGAAGTTGCAATCGTCAAAATGAAAACCATTGAAACAAGAATCCCGGAACCCGTGTTCCAGCAAGCTGAAGAACTGGCGGCGCGGGAAAACATCCCGTTGGACCAGATCATCAGCCTCGCGGTGACGCAGGCGGTGGGCATTTGGAGCAGCCAGAGCTACATCGCCACGCGCGCCAACCGTGCCAGCCGCAAGCGGTTTCTCGAAGCTCTCCAGCAGGTGCCGGATGTCGAGCCGCCGGATTACGACCGGCTGCCCGAAGGCTACGTTGCCAAGCCACTTCTGTAGCCGCACCGAAACTGACTCCATCTGGTAACCGCCAATTCCGCTTTACCTATGAGCACCTGCCCCAAATGCGCCGCGGAAGCCGCTGCGGTTTCCACCCCCGATGGTCCTTCCCGCGCTCCGCTCCGCGCTTGGGCGCTCGACCTCGCCCGTCGTTGGAACAGCGGTTCTTACACGCTGTTCGTCCTGCACGGCAACATCTACGACGTCTTCCCGGTGCAAAACGGCGACGGAACCGAATACGTCCCGCTGAAGACTTTCCTTTCACGCCGGCTTTTTCCCGACCGCGACTTCCTGCTCTTCTACGACATCGGCGACGGCCTGACCTTCGGCTCGGCGGAGATGCAAAAGCGTTTCTTCCAATGGCTGGAAATCTTCGACCAAGTCGAGAATACGAATTACCACCGGACCGGCCCGCCCAGGGAGTTCTATCGTCTCGCGCCGTTGCTCCGGCGCTTCTACCTGCGGCTGGCGGAAAAGCACGGCGACCGCCAGAGCGTCACGCTGATCATTGATTTTCCCGAGAAGATCGTCCCTGCTCAGGAGGACGCCGGCGCTAGCCTGGACGAGCGCATGTCGCTGGTCACGCTGATGAAATGGGCCGCCGCGCCGGAGATGCGCCAGCTCGATCTCGGCGTGATTCTCGTCACCGAATCCGCCGCCGAACTCAGCTCCGACTTGCTGCAAAACCCGCACGTCGCCCAGGTGAAAATCGAGTTGCCCGACACGGAAGATCGTCTGCGCTTCCTCCAGTCCGGCTGGGCGGAAAAGATGGCTGGTGGCCGGCCGTTGAGCGAGTGGAGCGACTTCACCCCAGCCGAACTGGCTCCGCGCACCGCCGGCTTGAATCTCCTGCGCACTCAGCACGTCCTCGCCGAAGCTGCGCGCAACAGCGCCCGCGTCACCATGGAGCACGTCGCCGCCAGCAAGAAGCGGCTGATCGAGGAATACTGTCAAGGACTGGTGCGTTTCAAAGATCCCCGGCCCGGTGTCTCGCTGGACCGCGTCGCCACGCACACCGCCGCCAAGGCGAAGCTCCGCGAGTTGGCCTGGCTCATCAAGAATCACAAGACCGACGTGCTGGAGCGCGGCGTCTTGGTGCCGGGGCGCGTCGGCGTCGGGAAGTCCTTCCTCATCGATTGCTTCGCCTGCGAGTGCGGGCTGCCGGTGCTGGAAATCGCCGAATTCCGTTCCAAATGGGTCGGCGACACCGAGCTGCAACAGATGCGCATCCTGATGACTATCCGCGCGCTCGGCCCGGTGATCGTGGTCGTGGATGAGGCCGACGCCATCTTCGGCAACCGCGACGGCGATTCCGGCGACAGCGGCGTTTCGAGCCGCATCTTCGCCGCGTTCGCCGCGCACATCGGCGATTCCACCTTGCGCGGACGCGAACTCTGGGTGGCCATGACTTCGCGGCCCGACCTGCTGGCCATTGATATGAAGCGCCAGGGCCGCTTCGGTCTGTGCATCCCGCTGTTTCCGGCGCAAACTCCGGAGGAAGTCCTGGAACTCTTCTCCGTCGTCGCCGGGGTGAAAAAGATCACGCTGGCGGACGCGATCAAAGTTTACATTCGCGAACAACTCGGCAGCCGTCCGCTCACCGGCAGCGACGTGGAAGCCATCCTGACCCGCGCCAAAGAGCGCGCCGTGCTCGCCAAGCACGACGACGACGTGCAATTGGCTGACCTGGAGGAAGCCGTTGGCTCGTTCATAGATCCGCTTGATCCCAAATTGCTCGCTCTGCAAGAACTCGCCGCCGTGCTGGCCTGCTCCGACCGCCGCCACCTCCCCGAGCGCTACCGCTCCGCCGACCGCGACAAGCTGATGGAAGAGTTTGCTTCCCTGAAGCTCCGCGCCGGCCGGCGCTGACTGGCTTGGCGAAGCACAGCCACACACCTGGCAAGACTTTCTACCCAAACTTCGTGGCGGAAACGGCTTCGCGCAGTGAGATCTGCTTCCAGCCTGTTAGTTGCCGCGCAAAAACCTGCCACGCCGTCAACCGATCAGCCGACCGGTTGGAAGCCGGTCCCACTACGCGACCGGTTCGGCCAGAACCTTCACCGACGGGGATCAGAAGGAGTAGCTGATGCCTATGGACTGGAAGAGTCCGTTGCCGGCTTTGAGCTTGGCTTCTACATTGCCAGCATTCAGCGTGTAGTCGGGAAGCTGCTGGTATTGAGCGTTGTAGAAGATGCCCCAGTAATGGCTGAGCTTGTATGAAAGGCCGCCGCCAATATACCAGCCCAACAGCGCTCGGAAATCAGTGGCGGAACCGGACACGGTGCTGGCGGCGTAAGTATCGCTGTATCTGAACTCGCCTTGCACCATGCCAATAGCCATGCCCGCTCCCACGTTGCCCCAGAGGCGCTTGTAGATGGGGCTTTCCAAGTACGGACCAAAGCGTAGGCCGAAGTTGCTGGCGTCCATTTGCCGGTAGGAGGTCATGGTGGCACCTTCAGGATCGATGACAGTCTGGTTCGACCCCACCATGGGGATCGTCGGGCCAGGGCCGTAGTAAGTGCCTTGGTAGGTTTTTGTTGAATAGGGATCGTAGGGCGGCACCACGCCGCCCAGCGCGTAGGCACTGATGTTCCGCACGAGCGGCACAGAGTGCGCCCAAGTGCTCTCCGTGTTCAAGGAAGAGTAGTTGAAGGCGGCCTCGATGCCGATGTGGCAAAACTTGGAAGCGCCGCCCGCCCAAAGTTCATGCGCATAGGTCAACTCGATACCGGATACTGTATTGCCGTTGTCAACCGAGTGCGAGCCGTTGGAAGCTGGCACGGTTGATTTGGTCACCAATAGATTGTTGTTCTGGACTTGGCTGGGGTTGTTGTAGCCCCAGTTCCATGTGCGTCCGTCAGGCGCGGGTGTCGGGCCGCCAGTCTGCCGGGAACTGGGCAAGACGTAGCCGTCAACAGATCCAGAAGTGCCAGCAAAGCCGGAGAAGCCGTCGAATTCGGCGGAGGTATTCAGCCCGAAACGATAGCCGAAAGTGAAGCGGTTCCGGGGGTGTTCCTCACGGGCTGGCTCCAGTTTCGCAATCAGATTCGTGTTAGGGGCTGGGGCGAGCGGTGGGTATGAAGGATTGTCCGCCGTCGGGGGCGTATTTTCGCCAGGGGAGGCGGGCGGAGTTTGAGCCGGATTGGACAGGGGCGGATCGTCCATGACGAGCACGGTGCCGCTGCTCGCCGGAACGGCCGGCACCTCCAGCGAGGCGTTGGGCGCGGCGGCTTCGGCGGGGACGGGGGGGATGGGCGATGTAGCTGCCACCGCGGTGGCTACGGCGTTGGTGTCGGGAGATGGTGCCCCGGTTTCAATCACGTAGTCCGCCGCGATAAAAGCGTAGGTCTCAGACGTGGGGCTGATTTGCACCCAGGCGCCTTTATTGCCGAGAGGTTGGATCTTGGCGCCCCGCTGCAAACTGCCCAGCACGCTGTAGTTTTCGCCGGGACCGCCGCGGATGTTCAGCTTGGTGGCCGCGACGGTGTCGCCATTGAGAAAAGCAGCGTTGACATAGACAGGGACGGACGCTGGAAGCTGGATTTGCGCCCAGCGCGAAGGCGCACCTTTCTTGGCCCCAGCGGCGGTGACCGTATCCACAACTTGGACGGGATCACCTTCGTTGAGCTTGAACAACACTTCGCCGGACGTCGAGGCTCGTCCGCGGACGTTCACATTGTTGCCCCGGATTAAGGCTGGCTGCAAGGCCCACAGCGACGGCGCAGCCAGGCTTGCGAGCAGAGAGGCGGACAAAAGCCTGACCGAGGACGAGCCGAGTGCGGTTCTCCGGCGCGGCAGGGCGGGCGCAGACGCAGGCAAAAGATACGGGCTGGAAGCAGACGGGCGGTTCATAATAGTTTGGTTCAGTTGCTAGGCAGGAGCCGGAGACGATAAAACCGGTGGGGCGTGTCGGCTGGGGGCGTGAGCGTCAGCGGTGGGCCATAGTCCATCCATTGCTGCACGCCACCGCGTCCGATCACGGCGGGCAGCGAGGTGTTCCACGTCACTAGATCAGTGCTGTATTGGATGTAATACTGCCGGTTGGCAATGGTGGTGAAGTCCAGCAGCATGGCACCGTTGACGAAGGGTGAAATGCGCCCGATGGGAACCGAAGTTCCGGCTGCGTTGGTGGGATTGTCCGACGACAGCCATAGCACATTGAAGGTAGGACTCGGCACGCTCCCGTCGGGGACGTAGTATTCGAGGCGCAGCTTCTGAGTTTGGCCACCAATAACCGGACCGTTGAATTGGACGTAGGGGACGTAGCCGCCGCTGTTAGTCCCGGTCGCGTTCCAGAGCCAGGCATTGGTCAAACCGAGCACTTCGACCCGAACTCCTCGCAGCGTGACGGGCGTGGGGTTGGTGACCCAGAAGTCCTGAAAGTAAAGTCCGGTCTGCCAGACTTCCAGGCTGTTAGTGTCAATGGCACTCGCGGAGCAAGGCAGCGACGTCAAGATGTTGACGTCCACATTCGCGGAACGATTGGTGCGCCCGATGATGTCCACCACTTCGACCGCAAATCGGTGGGCGCCGGCGGTCAGGTTGCTAACGGTCAAGGAATAGAGCGGCGGCGCGGAGATAGGAGTGCCCAGGTTGGTGTTCCAGTCGTAGAAGTTTACGCTGGCGATGACGCCGTTGGTATCCACCACTTCCGCCATGAGCAAGATGTCCATGCCGACCAGAAAGACGGAGCCGTTGGTAGGACTGATGATACGGACGGTGGGCGGGTTAACGGGAGCTATCGTCAGGGTGCCGCCGATGGCGGTCACGTTGTAGTTACCCAACCGCCCGTCGGGGTCTGAAAGGTGCGGCGTGATGGCGTTCGGGCTGGGTGGGGCATACACGCCAGCGGGGGTCGTGAGCGTGGCGGCCGAACTGAAGGTGGCGGTGATGCGGTCTCCGCACAGGACATTGCTCAGCGTACCGGTGAAGACGGGGTTCGGCTGGGCGAAACGCCGGGAAGCATTGGTGGCCGTCACAATGATCGGAGCGACGGCTTGAGTGATGGTCAAGGTGCCGGCGTTAGTCACCAGAGTGTAGTTAGCCAGGCAACCGTTCGGATCACTCAGCACGGGGTAGATCGCGTTGGCCGTGGTGGGGCCGTTGGTGCTGACCGGCGTGTTGGTGATGGCGGCGGAAACATAGATGGCGGTAATGGCGTCGTTGTTCAGCAAGTTGGAGATCGTGCCGGAGAACATAGGATTGGCTTGTCCGTAGGGACGGGAAGCGGAGTCAGCGCTTACGATCAGCGGCGTAGTGGTCTTGGAGATAGTCAAAGTGCTCCGGTTCGTGACCACGGTGTAATTGGTAAGTCGGTAGCCGGGGTCGCTCAGCACCGGCGTCAGGGCATAAACGCTGGGGGGCGGATACGTCCCAGCGGGCGTGGTAACTGAGGCAGTGGACACCGAGACGGCGATGAAACGTCGCCGTTCACCGTACCGCTGACGGTTGCAGTGAATGGGGGATTCGTGGCCCCGTAAGGCCGGCTCGCACCGGCTTGAGCAGACACGATGAGCGACGCTTTGGCCACGACGAAGGAGTTGGTCAAGGTTGGCGCGGGAATATAAACTGCGTTGCCAGCCTGGAAGGCCGCTACCACGACGGTCCCGGCACCGGTAATTATGAGCTGGCGGTTGTTCGTGAGCGACATTCGAGCCGGGCCGCTAAGGACCGCCAGGGTAACCGGCAGCCCGGAGGAGCTGGAAACATTCAGGTCAAACGGCGCGACTCCGTAATTCGTGCCGGGAATCGCGGGGAAAGTGATGGCTTGGTTGCCCCACTCGTAAGCGCCTATATCTACGCCCAAGCCTTGCGGACGAAGCACACCTCGGGCGTCTAGCGCGGCGGCACCAGCCGCCACGCCGGCATCAAGCGCCGGGCTGTTCGTGGCGAAAGCACACGTAGGAATTGGGCCGCCGTTGTCCGATAAGGGACCAAGGAGAGGCGAGACGTTGACGAGGTCATTCGTCAGCAAAGCGGTGGCAAGCCCATTGGTATCCTGCACTAGATTTCCGCCCATACTGACTAGGTAGCCACGCACATCGGGCCGGTAAGGCGAAGCCGGATTGGTGGAGCACGAGTTGCCAGCAATGATGGTATTGAGCAGGCTGGCATTGGCTAGGGCGGGAGATGTGAAAAAGCCGCCCGCCACTCCGAAACCGTCTGGACCGGGTGGCCCCAAGTCCCCTACGACAGTACCGCCGGCACCGCCCCTGGCCCGGTTCTCCGTGAGGGTGCAGTTGACCATGACCAAACTGCCGTTCAAAAAATATACGGCCCCGCCCCATCCGCCGCCGCCCGTGCCGCCGCCGCCTTGCAGCGCGTTGTCACCGCCCTTGCCGCCGATTACTTCATTGCCCGAAAAGGTGCAGTTGGTCAAGCGGACGTTGCCTCCCTCAACGTAGAGCGCGCCGCCTAGCGCATTGAAGCCACTTTTGCCCGTGCCATTGGTATCTGACACTGAAGCGCCCGGCACCCCCACCACGCGATTGCTGACCAAAGTGCAAACGTCGAGGGTCAACGTGCCGCGATTCAAGATAGCTCCGCCGATGTTGGTGGCGGTGTTGTTGGTGAAAATGCAACTTTGCAGAGTCAGTATGCCGTCGTTGACGATCGCGCCTCCACCAGTGGCCCCCAGTCCGTCCGCAAAGGTCAACCCTGACAGCACCGGCGTGATGTTGACATCCACCGCGAGAATCGAATGCGCCTGCTGGCCGCTGATAACCAGGTTCGTTGCCCCCGGGCCGGTGATCGTGACATCCTGCGCCAGCGACGGCAGGCTAGACTCTAACCGGATGACGCCGGTGACGGTGAACTCGATCGTGTCTGCGATCGGGTTGGTGACGCTGTTGGCCTGCGTGATCGCGTCGCGCAAGCTGCCGGGGCCGGCGTCGTTGGTGTTCACCACGGTAAAGACGGCGGCCAGTGCGGGGGCCGCCCCGCCTAACACACCCAAACCTGCCAATACCACGGACGAACAAACACGCCGGAGCGATTTGGTAAATAGTGACCTAATCATAATGAGCAAACTAGTGGACGATATTAACCTTGTGTTTTGGCGGAGCACCAGCGATCCGACGGAAAGAAGTCATGGGGAGGCAATGCAGCCTGTGGAACCGGTTGCGGGCCAGCCGCGCAATTGGGAAGCGCGGTCCGCCCTGCGGCCTGTCCTCGCAACCACGCGGAAACCCACAGGAGCGCAGTCCCCCCCTGTTTTCTAACGACGCCAGTCGGTTGAAGAAATCCCCAACCGCCCCGGCCTTGATGGCAACGGCCAACATGCGCGAAAGTCTAGCCTTCGCGGCGCACGGTTGGCAAGGTTTGACTGTTGGCCCGCAGCGGTTCTCTCCATGAACCTCGTTTCGGAGGGCGGAGTTCCACGACGCCCACTTCCACCAACCAGCGCGGAGCTTGTGGAACTCGCCCCTCCGAGCGGTTCATGGCCGCAATGGGCGGTTCGAGAACCGTGAGAACTCTCCATGAACCGACTGCCCCGCAGACTCACACCTCCTGACCCGTAATCGGGATGGGGCGGGCGGCGTGGAAACGACGTGGGCCGTTTTCCGCTGGCGCGCATTTGGTTGCGCCGCTAGTTCCCGCCCATGCCGCAAGTTCAATTGCCCTTGGTCCCGGCGGG
>CAINDV010000778.1 GCA_903847485.1 uncultured Verrucomicrobiota bacterium | reverse complement strand
TCACCCTTGGCGTACCATTCGGTGATGATCAGCGGGCGATCAGAGAGCGTTGCCCAATGATCGAGTTCCGCCTGATCCGGGGTCCAGCGGCCGTAATAATTGATCGAGATGACATCGAGATACGGCGCACAGGCGGTGAACGTCTCGTCCTGAACGAGATTGAAGCCATGGAATCGCGATCCGATGAAGAGATGATTGGGATCATTGCGCCGGATCGCGGCGCTGACGACTTCATAGTAGCGGGAAATCACGACCGCGGCGAAGGCACCATCATCGGCCGGGCTGATCTGCTCTGGGGTCCGATTGCGGGCGGCAAGCCACTCGCGAGCCTTCCGGTGTCCGGCATCGGATTCCGGAAGGGTCAGATAGCGCTGGATGATGCCCTTCCGTCTGAGAGGCAATTCATTGTCCGAGAAATGGCCAAGGAGCGAGGGGTCATCCTTGGTTGCCGCCAGGGCCTTCGCTTCGGTTTCACAGAATTCGACGAATTCGGGATCGAATGCCGGGATGCAGTCATTCAGGTAGCCCGTGTGGCCATACTCGAACTTGACCACCTTCTTTTTGTGGGCGTAGCGGCTCATCAGATTCCACTGTGCGGTCCAGGGCAGGGAGATCTTCGCCTCCTTGAAGGCCTTGGCATCCGACCAGCAACCGAGGGAATTGAAGCCGATCGCGGAGAGATCGGACTTGGTCATTTCCGCCCAGCCTTGTCGATCATGGAAGCGCGCGGCGAAGGCCGCGGGATTCTCGGGTGGATCGGCCACTTTCACCGAATTGACGCCGACGCTCAGAAACCGCCCACCCAGGGGGTCGATGAGGTGCCACCTTCCGTCGATCTTCTGGACGCGGAAGAATCCGGTTGCCGATTCCCGGAGATCCGTGCGGCCACCCCAGGTGTTGAGGGCGAGGGGTGCGGGTTTGAAATCGGGCAAGTGGGCCAGGGTGAGGGTCTTCAGCGGCTTCGCGGTTTTGGCCTGCTTGTTCATCCTGACCGCAACCACCTCTGGTGGGCGGACGGTGATGGTTTCCGCTGCACCGGCGGCGCCTTCCTCTGCCGCATGTACATTTGACCAGAGCAGCATGAGAGTGAGGCAGTGGAGGTAGGTGCGGTTCATGGCGATATTCTACCACCAAATCGACTTCTTCCCTGTCACGCGGTAACGTGACAGGTGTTTGGGCGGCGGTTCATGAGCATGTCTGCAGGTGGCGGCATTGTGCCATTCGATCCATTCACCATCGGGAAAGTCCTCATGAAACCTGCATGTCCTCAGCGCATTGGCCTGTTCGCTCCAGTATTCCTTGCCGTATTCAGCTGCGCTGCGCCGTGGTGCAGCTCGGCAGTTGCCGCGGATGTCGATTCCTGGCAGCACGTGGCGGCGAAGTGGACCTGCCCGGAATGGTTCAAAGATGCCAAGTTCGGCTTATGGCTGCACTGGGGACCACAGACCGTCCCGGCCAAAGGCGGCGGCTGGTACGCTCGCCATCTGTATATGGAGAACTGCCAAAATGAGCCCTGGGGCAAGGATGCCCGATCCTATCACCAGGCGACCTACGGCCATCCGTCCAAGGTCGGTTTCAAGGACGTCTGCCGGGAATGGAAGGCCGAGAAGTTCGATGCCGACGCCACGGTGGCCCGGTTCAAGGGCTGGGGTGCACGCTTTGTCGCGATCCTCGCCAACCACCACGACAACTTCGATTCCTTTCCCAGTGACGTGCATGGCTGGAACAGCACCAAGGTCGGACCGATGCGTGACCTCGTGGGGGAATTTTCCGCCGCCGCGCGCAAGCAT
>CAINDV010000777.1 GCA_903847485.1 uncultured Verrucomicrobiota bacterium | reverse complement strand
TCTGACCCTGATCCGCCTCATGCTCAAACGGCTTGCTAACGCTACTCCTTGAATTTCCATACGCGCTCTTAGACTCAGTTCGTTTCCTTGCCAGTTGCGGATTCGTGCTCACGGCTCAGGAGTTCTGAGGCTTAGTTTTCAGCGATTCCAAAGCCTCCTTACGTCGGCTCCTACAGGGTTTGGAAATAACCTCTTTAGAAGGGCCTTCCAAGCTTCGGACTTCGAGCTTCTAACCTTCTAACTTCTAACTTCCGCGCTTCTCCACTCTCGCCGCCTGCGCCGGAGCGGACTTGAGGTAGGTGTCCATCGCCCCGGCGGCGCGTTTGCCGTCGCCCATCGCTAAGATCACCGTCGCCGCGCCGCGCACGATGTCGCCGCCGGCAAAGACGCCGGGGATGCTCGTCATGCCTTGCTCGTCGGCGATGATGTTACCGTGCTTGTTGAGCTTCAAGTCGGGGCAAGTCGCGGTGAGCAGCGGGTTGGCGCGGGTACCGATGGCGACGACGACAACGTCGCACGGCAACACGAATTCTGAGCCAGGAATGGGTTCGGGCCGGGCACGTCCGGAGGCGTCCGGCGCGCCGAGTTTCATACGGATGCACTGGAGGCCGCTGACCCAGCGTTGGTCGTTGCCGATGACCGCCAGGGGCGCGGTAAGGAACTCAAACCGAATCCCTTCCTGCCCGGCGTGATGCACTTCTTCGGCGCGGGCGGGTAACTCATCGCGGGTGCGCCGATAGACGATCATCGCCTCTTCGGCACCAAGCCGCTTGGCGGTGCGCACGGCGTCCATTGCCACGTTGCCGCCGCCGACTACGGCTACCCGTTTGCCGACCAGCACCGGAGTGCCGGCGTGCGGGAACTGATAGGCGGCCATGAGGTTGATGCGAGTTAGATACTCATTGGCGGAATAGACGCCTTTGAGATTCTCTCCCGGCACGTTCATGAACACCGGCAGGCCGGCACCATTGGCGATAAAAATGGCGTCGAAACGATCGCGCAGTTCCGGCAGTGTATAGGTTCGGCCGATCACTACGTTGCACTCTATCTTCACGCCCATGTCCTGTAGGCGCTGGACTTCCTGTTGGACGATCTTCTTAGGCAGGCGGAACTCCGGGATACCATAGACCAGCACGCCGCCGGGCTTGTGCAGTGCCTCATAGACCGTCACGTCGTGTCCGCGCCGGACTAGTTCGCCCGCCGCCGTGAGGCCCGACGGCCCGGAGCCGACGATGGCCACTCTCTTGCCGGTAGGTGTGGCGCGGATAGTTGTAAGTTGGTCGCGATGCTCGCGAGCCCAGTCGGCGACGTAGCGTTCGAGGTGGCCGACGCCCACCGGCAGGCTCTTGGTGCCGCGAACGCACTCACCTTCGCACTGGGTTTCCTGCGGACAGACGCGGCCGGTAACTCCGGGCAGGGCGTTGTCGCACAGTAAGCTTTGCGCGGCCTCGGCGATCTTACCTTGCGCAAACAAGTCAATGAAGTGCGGGATATTGACGCCGACCGGGCAGCAGGAGACGCAGCGAGGATCCTTGCACTGCAGGCAGCGGTCGGCCTCGAGCAGCGCCAGGCGCTCCGGGAAACCGAGGTTGACCTCTTGAAAGTTGGCGGCCCGCGCGGCGGAATCCTGCTCCGGCATCAACTGTCGGCCAATCTGTAGGCGCTCCTTGGTGGAAATTTTTGCGGTCATGGGAAATGGTACGTTGGTTCGGGGAACGGTGGTTTGGGTTTAGCCGTAACTATTCAGTCGAGCGGGACACTCTTAACGCAAAGGCATAGGCGGCGAAGCCGCAAACCAAGGATCGCTCGAAGGCCGCGAAGGGAGCGAAGGCAAAAAGACCGGGACCGGTCCTTCGCTCCCTTCGCGGTCTTCGCGCGACCCTTGGGTTGCGGCTCCGCCGCGCTATGTCTTGGCGTTGAAAACTCATTGAATGGATACGGTTCAGCGGCCCATGCGGCAGGCACCATCAGCACAGGCGGTGGCCCGCTGTTCAAACTCACGGTAAGTGCCGAGCCGGTCCATCAACTCCTCGTAGTTCACTTGGTGGCCGTCAAACTCCGGGCCGTCCACGCAGGCGAAGCGAGTCTCGTTGCCTAGCGACACCCGGCAGCCGCCGCACATGCCGGTGCCGTCAATCATCACCGGGTTCAGCGAGACGATCGTGCGCACGCCGAACGGCCGGGTCAGGTTCGCCACTGCCCGCATCATCGGCACCGGGCCGACGGCATAGACGATGTCCACCCCGCTGACGGCGAGGATTTCCTTAGCCGCGTCAGTAACAAAGCCTTTGCGTCCGTAACTCCCGTCGTCTGTGCAAACGACCACTTCGCCAAGCTGCTGAAGTTCCTTTTCAAAGATCACCCATTCCTGGGAGCGCCCGCCGATGATACTGGTGACCTTCACCCCGCGCCGGTGGAGTCCTTGGGCAATCGGATGCACGACCGCCGTCCCGACGCCACCGCCGATGCAAAGCGCACGGCCGGAGGCGATCATTTCCGTAGGATGACCGAGCGGCCCGACGACATCGCGGATGGCCTGGCCCGGCTCCAAAGCGACCAATTCGCGGGTGCTCTTGCCAACGGCCTGGATCACCAGCGCGATGGTGCCGGCGGCGGGATCGGCATCGGCGATGGTAAGTGGGATGCGCTCGGCCCCCTCATCTAAGTGGACAATGACGAACTGTCCCGCCTGGCGAATTTCCGCAATACGGGGTGCCCGCACGTCGAGCCGCGTGACGTTCGGACTGAGTTGTTGCCTGGATAAAATAGTATGCATCGGGTCGTTGAGTGCCGAAAGTAAGCCGATCAGTTCAGGGGGAGTCAAGCCTGCGGAAGCGGAAATGTTGAAACCGGATCACCGGCTTTACCTTCCAGTGGCTGGTCCTCCATCTCTGGACAGCGCGGTGCGCCTATTTTTTTCGTGTATTTCGCGGTTCCGCCTTGTGCAGGGATCCACTCTGAGGGGATGGTGCCCGACATGGCGGCACGTCTATTCCAGCCCAAGCTGCGGCTCTGGAGGCCATCCGCGCATGAATAAGGCTCGGCGCGTTCACGGTTCTATTTCAGCCTGGCCGTCGCCCGTGCCGAGCACCTGCCGGCACAAGGCTCCCAGCCGCTGGAAGCGCACCACTCCCGGTTGCCGCCGCGGTTCTACCTGTTGTCAATCACGTATAACTGGCTTGCCGTGAACTGTGTTTTGCGGTTTAATACCACACGCAAACAGTGACACGAGAGAGACTAAAACTGAACGATGCAGGAAATGATTATGAAGAAAATGATGACGGGTTTGTTGATCGCTTCGGCGCTGCTGGTGCTTCGCAGTGCGGTCGCAGCGGGCACCGACAAGACCCTGGTGTCTTGGGTGTGTCTCGCCAACACCACCCAACAGGGCGGCAGTGCGCTGACGATCCAGCGGGACGACCAGTTCGACGGGATCGTGTTCGGCGAAAGGGCCCCCGGCAAGTGGATGGCAGGGAGCGATTTTTTCAGGCGCACCCAGAACCAGCAGGACGCCTGCGCGCCGGAGCAGGCCGATGCCAAGACGCTGGTCCAGATGGCAGTGGTCTATCAAGGCAATCAGGTAATCATCTATCGCAATGGTGAAACCTACGCATCCTATGAAGCCAGCAACATTGATCTGTTGAGCGCCCAAGACAACATGGCCGTCTTTGGGCTGCGGCATGAAGGGGCCGGCACTGGCCAGACCCTGCAGGGTTCGATTGAAGATGCCAGGATCTATGACCAGGCGCTGACGGCGGCGGAGACCAGGAGGCTGGAGCCTAACCAGGAATCGGAGCTCAAACCTTACGCCTGGTGGCCGTTCGAGAAGGGCAAAGAGACCGATCGGATGGGGCGGTTCCCCGTCAATAACCTGGACGGTGGAGCCAAGATCGAGGATGGCCGCCTGGTGCTCCCAACCGCAACGGCTGCGCTGATCGCCGCCGCCAAGAAGACTGTAGGAGACAGTGCCGTCGAGTTTGAAACCCCGGCCCTGCCGGCGAATCCGCCCAATGACTGGCTGACCTATCATCTGCTTCATCCCGGCCCCGGCGGCGCCATGCCAGGAGATCCCAACTGCGCCTTCTACTGGCAAGGACTGTATCACCTGCATTACATCTACAACCACAGGAAAGGATTCGCCTTTGCCCATGTCTCCAGCAAGGACTTGGTCCACTGGACCTGGCACCCGACCACGCTCTTCCCGAAGACAACCGGACATGGCATGTTCAGCGGCACCGGTTTCATCACCAAGGAAGGCCAGCCGGCCATCATCTATCATGGCCAGGGGTCCGGAAGAAACCAGTTAGCTTTCGCCTTGGATGATAAGCTGGAGCAGTGGACCAAGCCGGTCCCGATCATCCCCAAGGACGCCTCCGGGCAGGAGGGCAAGTTTAACAATTGGGATCCGGATTGCTGGCTGAACGGTGATACCTACTACGCGATCAGTGGCGGCGGCAACCCGAGCCTGATGAAGTCTTCCGACCTCAAAGACTGGAAGTTTCTTGGGCCGCTTCTAAGTGATGACTATCCGGCGAACATCGGCCTGCCCAAGGGGGAAGACATCTCCTGCGCCAATATGTTCAAGCTTGGCAACAAATGGATGTTACTCTGCATCAGCCACGGATTGGGCTGCCGCTACTATCTGGGTGATTTCAAGGACGAGAAGTATCTCCCCGATTTCCAGGCGATGATGAGCTGGAACGGTAATCATTACTTTGCGCCAGAATCCGTGCTGACCAAGGACGGCCGCCGCGTGATGTGGGCCTGGCTGCTGAATTTGCCTGTGGCTCCGTGCGGGGTCCAGTCACTGCCGCGCGAGCTGGAACTCCCGGCGGACGGAGTCTTGCGGATAAGACCCCTGCGGGAGCTCGAAGGGCTTCGCTACGACCGGCAACAGGAAAAAGGGGTCGCGGTAAAGAGTGATACTATGCACCGGCTCAAGGAGATCAGCGGCAACGCTCTTGAGCTGGAAGTCGTCTTCAAATCACCCACAGCGAAAGAGTTTGGCTTGGATGTCCTGTGCGATAAGAATGGCGAAAACGGCGTAAGAGTTGCCTTCTTGGCTGATAGCAAGAAATTGCAGGTCGGAACTGTCCAGGCACCCTTTGATCTCAAGCAGGGCGAAGACCTCACTTTGCGGGTGTTTATTGACAAGAATCTCGTGGAAGTGTTTGCCAACGAGCGCCAGGCCGCCGTCTCCGCTGGCAAGTATGTTCCAGAGAATCTCGCCGTCACTTTGTTCAGCAAGGGTGGAGACGCCACAGTGAAGCAAGTCAAGGGCTGGAAGATGAAATCAATCTATGCCGATCAGTGACCAATGAGAATAGCCCAGCGTTTTAACGCTGGGAATATCGCCCTGGCGTGCTCAAGTCCCGCCAGGGACGGCAGGACGGTCGTTTGACAGTAGGGGCTCTTGCAAAACTGTAGGAGCCGACGTGAGGAGGCTTGTTTTACGGGACTTTCCAAGCCTCCTCACGTCGG
>CAINDV010000776.1 GCA_903847485.1 uncultured Verrucomicrobiota bacterium | reverse complement strand
TCACTTGGTTCCGTAAAGCTCGGCAGGAGCCTCGCCCTACCACGGCCGGCGATTTCAAACAGGCTCTTAGTGGGAAGTCGTTATCTGTCACCCGCGGGGTGTCAAAAAGTAATTCCTATTAGTCAAAGTCGCCTATGCTATGAACAAACACGTCCGCTGGCTCCATGAACAGTTGCCCGCCTGGGTGACGCAGAGCGCGATTTCGTCCGCGCAGGCAGACGCAATCCGGCGGCTTTACCCCGAACCCAAGACGGCACTGCCTTGGGGCATGTTGATCTTCTCCGGCATTGGCGCGGTCGTGATTGGTCTGGGCGTCATTCTCCTGCTGGCCTATAACTGGCAAGCCATCCCTAAGTTCGGGAAGCTGGGCCTCATCTTCAGCGCGCTGCTGGCGGCTCACGCGGGTGGGTTGCGTCTCCTCCAGGCTGCGGATTGGCGGCGCCAGTTGGGCGAAGCTCTGAGCGTCCTGGGGACCATGCTCTTTGGCGCGGGCATCTGGCTGGTTGCGCAGGTGTATCACATTGACGAGCATTACCCGAACGGCTTCCTGCTTTGGGGGTTGGGCGCACTGACACTGGCGTGGGCGCTGCCGTCAGTCGCGCAAGGGGTGCTCGCGGCGGTAGCACTGACGATCTGGGGCGGCACTGAGAACTTCGGCTTTCGCACGGCGATGCACTGGGCGCCACTGCTGCTGGCGATCGGAGTCGGCGGTCTGGCGTGGAAGGAGCGCTCGCGACTGCTGCTGGCAGTCGTGCTGGCCGGTTTCTACTTCCTGCTGCTGACTAATTCGACTCAAGATCGCGGCGTCCTGGCCTTCCCCACCGCCATGAACACCTCCGTGCTGCTCGTGGCTTTGGGCGGTTTCGCCGGGCGCAGCACGAGGTTCCCGAACAGCGCGGGCGTCCTGCGGTTCTTCGGCTGGACCGGCTTTCTCGTCGTCGCGTATCTGCTGTCCTTCCACGACGTCGCCGAAGACGCACTGCGCTGGCACGAGCATCTGGTAACTGGCCGCCGTTGGCTGTGGTCGTCGCTCGCCCTTTATGGCTGGTTGCCATTCGTGCTGGCGATGGCGGCGTGGGGGTGGACGGCGGCGGGCGCTCGAAACCGCTGGCGCGAAACGGGCGGCGCACTCAGCGAGCAATGGCTGCTGCCGCTGACCGCGCTCTTAACCCAGGTGCTGGCCGTCGCCTTACCACTAATAGGCGAAGGGATACAAGAGACCAGCGGAGTGACTGTCGCGGGTATCTTCAACCTTATCTCCCTGGCGGTGGCCGGCATGTGGATGGCGCGGGGCTGCCGTGAAGGGGAACTGCGACCGGTGATTCTCGGCTCGCTGCTGCTCCTCGCGTTAGTGGCGGCGCGCTACTTTGACTTGTTCGAGAGTCTCGCCTTGCGCGGGTTGGTGTTCCTGATCGTGGGCGGCGTGTTGTTCGCCGAGGGATTCTTCTACCGGCGCGCGTGTCAGCGGGTCGAGCAGCGGAGGGGCCAGCCATGAGACTAACTCTCGCCATCACCGCGGTCGCGCTTCAACTGCTGGCACTGGGCTACCTCGCCGGGGAACGCGAGTGGGTGGTCCACACCGGCCGCACGGTCTGGCTGCGGACGGCCCCCATTGACCCGCGCGATGTGATGCGCGGCGACTATGTGCAACTGGACTATGAGATTGGTCGTGTGGACCGCGCTCTGCGGCGGAATGGACTGACCAACCGGACGGAGTCGGTCGCCGGACGCGGCCCCGAGACGCGGGTGTACGCCTCGTTGCAGATCACTTCCGACGGCCTCGCCGAAGTCACCGCGCTCTCCGATCTGAAACCGAAGGAGGGCCTGTTCCTTCGCGGTAAGTTCGACCCCGCGATGGCATGGGGCGGGAACGGGGCGGTCCGCTACGGCCTGGAGGCCTTCTTCATGGAGCAAGGCAAGGCGAAGGGGTTGGAGAACGACCGCTCGCAAGCCCGCCGCGGAGTGCCATTGAACATGGAAGTGGCTGTGGGCGCGAACGGCCTCGGCGTGCTGAAAGGTTATCGCTGGGAATCGCTGGGCATCATAGTTGCCTTCGACACGGTTCGGAGGACCAACCTACAGAGCAGTTTTCCGCAAACGCAGAACGTGATAGTTGGGGCGAAGGTGGAATTGAAGAACCATGGCCCCGATCCCGTCGCGCTCGTGGATCTGCCCGAAGGACGCTCCTTCGGGTTGGTGTGCGATGCCCGCTGGCAGGAGCCGGCCTATCGCTGGGTCGGCGAAACGAACACCTTGCCCACGCCCGAACCGCGCAACGTGATCGTCCTACAGCCGGGCCAGAGCCACACTAACCACCTTGATCTAATGCGACCGGAGTGGTTCGTGGTGGACGTCCGCACCAATGCGGTGAGCCGCCTGCCAGCACCGCTCCAAAAACTTGCTCCTGATTGGAGCAATGGTTTTCGGATCGAATACCGCCCGCCGCCGGCCGAAGCTTGCGCGAAGTTGCCGAACGCCAAGCTCATCTGGCATGGCCGACTGCGCTCGCAGTGATTCAACCCGGTGGGTAACGTGGACTGAGCGCCAGAGAGTCGGACCCCGGCAGTTCTTATTGAGGCCCTGTCACCTCCCGCCGGGTGAGGGCACCCGGCCTACACCCCCACC
>CAINDV010000775.1 GCA_903847485.1 uncultured Verrucomicrobiota bacterium | reverse complement strand
CGACGCCGACGCCGAGCAACAGGGCCGGCGTGGCAATAGCGATCCAGTGGGTGGTGAAGTTCTCCATGAGTAAGTGACCTCTGGTTCACTTACCGCAAACCGGGGTAACTCCGCCAGTCCCTCGATGAACGATGGAAGATCGGGCCGGGATACTCGACACTCAACCTGCGGGACATGCCGGGAGGACGCCCCGCACTGCTCCATTGGTCAATATCAAGAACCGACTTGTTTCAGAACCGACCCGTTTCCGTTACCGACCCGGACCCGCTTCTGCAACAAAATGAACCGCAGACCTTTCCGAGTTACGCCATCTGGTTTCACAAGCGTTTCAAACTTGCCGATTTCTGCGAGCTGGGCTAATAATATTCTTCCATCACTTGATACTGGGGCAACTCGAAGTAGTCAGGCTTGCGCCAAGAGGATAAGTTGTCTCGCACGAATTCGCGGGCGCAACAAAACACGTCCGCATGTATCCCTTTTCGGCCTGTGCGGTGGGCTACCAGAAATGCCAGGGAATCTGGATCGGTTGTAAGCGGCATTCGCAGGTGGGTGGGATGGACGTGGCGGGACCGGGGGGAGCCAAGCAACTGCTCCTTCAGTCTGACCTTCTCGTCGGCACGCTTGATGCCGCAGGAGTGCTCAAAGCCGATGGTGGTAGAGGTGTCGGCATGCGGATGGACGATGAGCACATGCCGCCCTCGAAGCCATCGCAGCAAGGCGGACACCTCCTCCACTTCGAAGTATAGCAGCGCGTGGATCACTAGGTGTATTTGGTAGTCTTCAGTTCGCTCGCACCGCAAAAATTCCCCAACTGAGCGGTATGACACGCAAGGCACCTTCGAATGTGTTGCGCAGCTTTCGGCGACGGCGCGCAATGCCGTATTGGGTTCGACCAGTGTGTATCGCGCCGGAGCCACTTGCCCAAAATAATAGGCGTCGCCGGCACCGATGTCACTCACGGTGAGGCCGGTTGGACAAACGTTCTTCAGCCAGTTGAGCACTGCCGGGCGTTGGTTGTTTGCCGGATGACTCCACAACCGCTGCATGGTGTCGGCATACTTCAAATCGAAAGCGTCGGGATCGCGTAAATAGATGGGATAATCTGATACGCTGCTGTTCATCGGGCGAAACTTAACCGGATTCCTTCAGAGCGAAAACTGTATCGTTGCCCGCTGCTGGAAGCGCTTTTCGTGCCGTCCAAAATTATGATGCCGCAGTCCACCAAAATATCTAAGGCGCGCTTGGCGGCATCGCGGTTCCACTCAGCCTTTGTTAGTCGTGCATGGGAAAAGGCGATCCACTGTTCAAGCGATTGCTGTGCGGGCGCTTTGTGTTCAGCTCGTCCGATTTCCTTCAGTGTGGCGGTTTCGGCGGCGCCTAATTTGGCCGACAAATCGCCCAGAAAGCTTTTCTTGGCTGCCGTCGCTTTGCTATCAATCAAAGTATGATGGATTCGGCCGTAAGGATGGATGTCAGCACCTGTTAACTGGATTTGTGCAGCGTTACGCTTGATGGCCGACTTCCATGCACCTGTTCCGTATGCTTGGACCAGGTCGGGAATACCGCCAGAGTAGCGGTAAAGTTCTTCGATAAAATCGGGGCTCAAGGTGCAACTGGCCTGCTCTGCAAGCTTCGGTATCCAAAGCCGGAGGTCGCTGCGCTCAAATGGCTCTAGTCGGATCGGATCTCGCCGGAGATGCCGTATCGGGCCGACATCGTGGGCGATTGAATCGACGAGTCCTGGAAGCCCAAGTAGGATTATGCCGAAATTGGGTCCAGTTTTAGGGAATTGATGTTGGCGGAGGCACTGCGAAAACTCACTGCAAAATATGCTTACAGGAGAGGTTCCGCCCGTTCCGTAGGCAACCCGGTTTTTTGCCGTGCTGACCTCATCAAAAATGAAGACAACGGCGGCAATGTTGCTTTTGCCAACTTTCTTGATCAGGGAGTCGAAGAAATCTTCGTAAGAAATATGCAAATCATCTGGACGTTTGTCTTTAAATGGCACCAATTCGGTTTTTGGATCGATGGCCACATGGGAAACCTCGTTTTTCAGATACGCTAAGCCTTTTGCAAAACCGCTCTTGCGCCGGAGTATTTCCCTTTCAATAATCTCTTCACACTTGCTGAGCGCAGTAGTCGCAGTGAACTCCTTCCCGCTCGGGAAGTTCTTCAGGAGGTCAAGGTTGCAGACTAGGACTTGAGCTTCGGGCTTTGAGTTCCTGCTGGTTTCAACACACCAATTGGCGAAGCTGGTTTTGCCGAAACCGCGAATGCCTTCGATGATCCAGAAAAACGTCTCTGAAGGAAGCCGTCGCTCCCAAGTCAGTGCTTCGATGTCTTGCAGGAGATCGGTGCGGCATCCGAATTTGTCGTGCGGCAGTGGTCCTTCGTTGTGGTCATGGAATGGATTGTTCATTCGGGCATAGTTGGGTATGAAGGCGGTTCTGCGGCTCTAAACCGTGTCAGTCGGCTGGCGTAGACGATCATCAGGACCAATGGGAAAGCCAGTTCGAAGAGATGGCTGGTTAGCGCCGATGCGATGATGGATTGCCGGAAGACTATTCGGAGAGTGGAATAAATCAATGCCAGGGTGAGCGTGGTGGCGAACGGAGACTCGTAGGCGAGGAGAGCGATGAGCAGCAGGGTGATCGGCCAGGAAAGTCCCCATGATTGGATCGACAAGGTTCCAACGAGTTGGGTTGCGGCTACGCCCACAAGTCCGCACACCAGCCCGAAAAGTGCAAAGCCGGTGTAATAGTGGCGGTTGGCGGCCACCCCGAATGCGCCGGCGTGCGGCCCGAGGTGTCGGAGGCAGGGCCAGTCGAAGGTAGTTGCGGGCCGAGGCGGCCGAAGGACTAGTCGCCAGGCAAATAGCAGGGTGATGAGCGCGAGGGTTGCCGTGGGCACCGCCCACCACCTCGTGGCGAGCAGGATCCCGCCGCTGCCGCCGGTTACCGCGGGTGCCGCGAGCCAGAACTCTTGGATGACCATTTGCGCGATTACCGTTAGGATGACCGTCATGCCGCGACCGAAGCAAAGCAGTATTGGGAAGTGCAGCAGGCCAAGGAGGGTGGATCCCACGAGTGCCAGGGCAAGGGCGAGCCAGGGATTGGATGTCCCCCCGATCACGCGCGCAAACAGCAGCGCCGCGCTTGCGCTTAACATGGCTTGGCTGAGCACCAATACACCCAAATGACGGCCCAGGTGGATCGTTGCCATCGTGGGTGCTGAGACAAACAGTGTCCAAAATAGCACGTCTGAAAGGTCAGTGAACATGCGCCTCCTCCCATGGACTTCGGCTCGATTTTTGGCGTAGCCAGACCAACAGGGCGACAATCACACACAGGTCTGTGAGGAATGAGGCCCAACTGTTGATGAAAATGAACGCTACCGCGACTCGCATGTAACTGATGGTGGCAGCCAGGCCGACAAGCCGGGCGGTTCCTGCCGGACCAACTGCTCGCGCTACCATGATGGCGATCGTGACATCCTTGAAAATTGTGGATGCAAGCACTCCAATTGTTGAGAGCGGTAAGGCGTAAACGGGAATCCATGCGAGACAGGTCAGGATCAGCTCCTGACGCTTCCACTCTCGGCGTGGCGGTTGCCAGTGTGAGATCGCCCAGCGCTGATGCGCGCCGAGCATAAGGTCGCGTCCCGCGGGTGTCCGGTGATATCTGACGGTGGCCGTAAGGGCCACCGCACCGACCGCCACCACCACTGGAACAAACCAGTTGTTCTCGATGGGCCAGGCGAGGGGCGTGTGATTTGTCTGCCAGTCGAAGATGAGCAGGCAGATGATCGTGAAGGCAACAAAGAGCATCAGCGGTGAGCTCGGTTGCAGGCTGCGCTGAATCTTGATCGCTCCCATCTGGGCGCAGGCCGAGAGCCCCGCGGTGGCCAGCAGCAGGGGCACGGTGAATGGCTGCGGCACGGCACCGAGCAAAATCAACCCCAAAGCAAATATCCCTGGGGTTTCAAAACTGTCATTGCCACCGCGTCGTTCCATTCGCCAGGCCAGCCAGGACAGGCAGGCGAGGTAACAGGTGGTTTGCAGCCCCACCCAGGCCAGGCGAAGAATCGTCTCGACGCTCATGGGTGCGATAAACAGAGCAGGGCGACAAGATTGCGATAGCGTTCTTCGTCCATTCCGTAATGTGCCAGCACTCTTGGCCAGTGCGCCGTCAGCACCTGGGGCGCCTGTTCTGCGGTCAGGTGCCGCTTTCGGTCATAGGTGAGACTGTAGAACAGAGTCAGCATTCCGTTCAGTAACCAGGGTGCAGCATTGCGCATGCGCGCGGTCGGCTGCGCCAGACGCTTCGCCAAAGTGCACCAGAGTAGCCCGGCGGTCGCACGTCGCTTTTCCCGCAGGCTGGATCCAGGGCGAGGTCTGATGCGCTCAGCCTCCTTGCGAATGGCTCGGACAAATTCGCAGGGCACCTCAGACAGGAGTGGGGAACTGCCTGGCTTGCGTGATAGCTCGATTGCGTGCCTCATCGCGCTGTGGACGGCTAGGCCCTCCAGTTCGTCTTGAATCGGAATGAAGCGGTGGCTTTCAAACGTTGGCGGGGCCGAGCCTTTGGGGTGACTGATCGCAAGCAGGCGTGCAAGGTAACGCGGCGGTGGCGCTGACCTGTGGCAGCAAATAAACAGCAGTTCCATCGCCTGAAACAGGCGATAATGGGCACCGGTTAGATGCGATCGCGGAATTCGGTCATGGTCCCGCAAGAAGCAACACGCTTGGGCAAAAATGCTTCCGTAGCGCCGGCTGGGTTCATCATACGGATCCGTGCTGAAATAGATGGCTCGGTCACGTTCCTCAAAAAGCTGGATGTTGGTGGCGGGGTCGCCGTCCGTGACGCTCCGGCCTGTCGCGCGGCGGAAAACTTCGGTGTCGGACAGTCGATGGTAGTGCGCACGATCGTGCGCGAGCGAGGCGCTGGAGACGTCGTTTAGGCAGAAAATCGGGGGGAAAATGACGCGGGTGGCTTGGCGAAGTTCGAAAACACCATCCGCGTTGTGAGGAGAGAAATGTGGGGTTAGGCCGTGCATCGCCCACACTCCCGTGACGTGCCACGCGCATGACTGGAGCAGGACAAAGGAAAAATACTTCTGTTTAGGCTTCTTATCGCCAACCAGTGCCGGCCACAGCACATGTTCATGGAGGAAGGCGAGATTGTCCCTTAGCTCCGATAGGTTCGTTGGCGCCTTGTTTTGTGGCGATGCTCGCAGGGGTAGATCTTCGCATTCCAACAATGGGATCCACCGGTTCGCGCAGAGGGCGGAGCATTGCGTGCCGCCTTTTGGATCCTGTCCGACGCAGAGTAATGTGGGTTCAGCGAACAATCCTCCCATGGCTAGATGTGTGGACAGGTTGAGTTCGGTCTGGAGTCCGACGCGCCGCTTGCGCACGTCATCTGAATAATCATGCTGCTCGTTCTCGGAGAAAATCCTCAGCTCACGCGCCGTCGCCAGCAGGCCGTGCCAGAGGGGTTCTCCATGGGCTAGCCCATCCGACATGATTTCCACGACTCGATCCTGTGTCCGAAGCTTGGCGAACCCTTTGAGCAGCTTGGTGTATTGCGGCAGGACAGGGTGCTTGGTGTTGACTTGCGCCTTGCGGCGGTTGACCAAGGCTTGGACCAACGCCGCGTGGCGCTTGCGTCCGTCGGCCCAAAAAGGCATTGAATGCTGTTGTTGGCTGATGTGACGCCAGCAGGGAACAGGAGCATTCATCAGAGGCTCGCCCAGTCAATGGAGTTTGCGGGCCTGCATGATCAGACTGAGGGTCCCGTCTGCATTCACACTGATCGTGCCCGAAGCGGATTCGAAATTGCGCACGGCTGCTTGGCGTTCGACAACCGTGGAGGCTGGACTCGGACTGCGATGCGCCTCGGCGATGAAGTAGAGGGCATCGGCTAGGTAAAGGGCGTGAAAAGGTGGAGTGCCCTTTTCGGCGGCCTCATACTCGCGGCGGAACGCCGATGCTTCGCTTTCCGCGCGGAGTTCGGTTTGCATTGCCTCCGTTTGGATTGCGAAAAAGGGGCCGGTTAGCTTGGCCTTGGCGTAGGCATCTAGTGCCAAGTTGATGTTCACCCCTCCGATCAACGCGCCGGTCCATTCTGCGTCCCTCAGTTGGTTGCACAGGGCCGTGATGCCGGGCGGGAGTCCGAACACGACTACGACCGGCACTTGCTCGGCTTTGGCGCGAAGCAAAGCGGGGCGGAAATCAGGTGTGCCGGCGGGGTCGTAGGGCAGCACTTGGAAGTCGATCGGTTCGCCCTGTCCGGCCTGCGTGCGCAGTTCCTTTGTGAGGGCTTCGGAGTAAGGATCGGAACTTCGGATGAGCAGGGCTTTGGGATACTTCTGTTCTCGCAGGACTTGGAGCACCAGTTGGGCTTCCTGTTTCCAGTCCGGCCAGAAGCGGTATTCACCGGGGCGGGGTGGTCCAAATTCGGGATTCGCCGCATTGGCGATTTGGACGACGGCGGGATTCAACCCACGAACATCGGCTGCAATGGCTAGCGCCGTCGGGGAGGTCCCGGAAAGGTAATACCGGGCGCCCCACTGCTGGGCTTGGCGCACGGACGCTTTGGTGATGTCAGCGGAGCCGCCGGCATCGAATGTGCGCAGTTCAAGCTCCAATTTAGGGTAAAGCTTGCGGAGCCGTTCCCTCGCTATGCCCAGGGTGGTCTGTTTGATTGTGTCGAAGCGGGCCGAGGGTCCAGTCAAATTCAGGACCGCCGCAACACGTATGGAATTCGAAGCGGTTGCGGGAGTAGTAGTTGACTGGCGATTGTACCAGAGCACGGCGGCGATAGCCAGCACGGCAATCGCGAGACTTGGGAGAATGAGCTTTTTCATAGGTTAATTAAGACTCGGTGAATGGGTCAGGCTGCCAAAATCTTTGGCTGTGATAGAATTCTGCTGGTCGAGGTTTACCCGGGTTTCGTTCTGAAATAGTTCGCGAGAGGTAGCCTCATGTGTCGCGATGATCGCGCACTTGCCGCGAGCCAGAACTGCCTGAAGGAGACCCGCAGTCGCCTTGCGGGTGGCCGGAGCGAGCGACTCGAAAGGCTCGTCCAGGATAATGACACGGGCAGGGCTCAGCACGGCGCCAATAATGGCGACTATTGCAGACTCGCCGCCGCTTAAGACTTCGGCCGGCTGGCGAAAGACCCGCCCTAAGCCGAACGCGTTGAGCAAACGGTGAGCGGCCAACAGGCGTGCGGGTTGCGATCGGAGCATGAGGCCTAAGTTCCCAACCACGCTAATATCTCCAACCAGCTTCGGAGGTTGGGGTGAAACAAAGATATCCTCGATCATCGCGCTGGCCTTCACTTGGCTACGGATCCCCACCCAAGGCTGCTCTAAATTGGCGAGGGCGCGGAGAAGGGTCGATTTTCCAGATCCGTTAACACCGGTGAGAAGCAACATTTCACCGGCGCGGAGGCGGAAGCCACCATCACGCACCACTAGCCGCTCGCCGATAGTTAATTGAGGAATTGACCAAGTCCAATTAGACTCGGAATGTGTTTTGCCAAGCGTTTCCAGCATTTCGGACCAACCCGTTTCCGGAGCATTTTCCGCCCTTTCTCGGGCTGGAAACACCCAGTCGTGGATTTGGTCGAATCGCATGGCCCCGTCGCAATTGAGGTGATCCGTTACAAGTAGCGCGGCACCGCGCAGCGCTGCGGCATTCACCAAATCAATGGCCGATTGCCGCAGCGTGGCGCTGAACCCCGCAAAGGGTTCGTCCAGCAACCATGCTCGACCGTTTGACACAGTCAGCACCAATTCAGCGAACCTCTTCTGACCGAAGCTGAGACTGCCGAACGTGCCGACCGTGGATACTCCCGCGGCCCTGTACACATCGAAAAGGTATTTGCCCCAGTCCGGCGCAACCGAGGTGTTCGCTCGAACACGCTCCAATAAAGCATCAAGGGAAAGCGAATCCGGCAAACGCGGGCTCTGGAATAGGCGGCGGACTCCGAGCTGCCAACGGTCATGGCTGGTGGAACCACCCGGCCTCTGTTGATCTATGGCCAGCACGACTCCGTTATCCCGGTGAATGCCGCTGATTACGTCGAACAACAATGATTTGCCGCACCCATTTGGGCCACGGAGCAGGTGGATTTCGCTGCGTGGCACTGAGAGTTCGAGATTCCCCGAAAGGACACGTCGCCCTGACCGGAGCGAGTCGACCGTTAGATTTAACACGTCATTATGGTAAACAGACGAAGGCTGGGTGCCAAGTCATTTCGTGGATCGCGGGGGCACAGGTTTTGAAACCCCGCGTGCGTGTTGCCGGGCGGGCGCTGACCGGAGCAGGGAATCCGGGGGAATCCGCCGCGCGCGGCGCTGAGATGCCGCAGCGCTTCGGTTTGTTCGCCGGTCAGGCGTGAGCGCCGGGCCACCGCCTCCTCGGTCCAGTCGGTGGATAAAAACTGCCGTCGCTCTTGCATGGCTTCGGAGGCGGCCAGAACTGACTTCTCCAACGCCAGTATCTCCCGCGTCGTGTAGTGGACCTCGCCGTGGTATTCACCCAGCCGGACGAGTTCGGACGACTGTAACAACTCCTGGCTCAAGCGCAGCACAACCTCCGCGCCCAGCCCGCGTCCCTGACTACATTCAGCGACGGCCTGCACGATCTGGCGGCGGCAGAAGTGACTCTGACTGGCGGTGAGTTGCGCGAGTGCTTCGGTGCTGGCGGCGGCGCGTTCCCATTCGACGCGGCGGGCGGGAAAGGCGGCGTCAATCATCCATGACAGTTCCTTCGCGCTCCAATGGTGCTCGTGGCCGATGCGCTGCCATTCGGCAAACAACTCCGCGCGGGGCCGGGCTACCTTTACCGCGCGGGTGGCGAAGTTGGCCCGCTCGGCCGCCCGCCCGCCGCTTTGTCCCCGACGCGCCAGTTCCGCCTCGATAGCCGCCCGGCGTTTCGAGAAGAAAGCGATTAACTCTGGATCCCTTACCGCAAACCGGGGTAACTTCGCCAGTCCCTCGATGAACTGGAAGGTGACGCGGCCCGGATATAAGAACGGCATTAACTGGTTGGTTAAAAGGCTGAAGGGCTGAAAGGTTAAATGGGGGACGAACGACCTTTTAACCATTCAACCCATTTAACTTTTCAACCCTTTTGCCAACCGGTTAACGACGCCCGTAATAGGACTGTGCTTTCGCACGGTTCGAGGGTGCGGCGTTGGCTCACTTGCAATCGCCGGGTGATTCGTGGTAATCGGCAGAAGTAAAACAACGTTGACGCGCCGGTGGTCCCCGGCCGTCCCTTCCCAGGAGATTGATT
>CAINDV010000774.1 GCA_903847485.1 uncultured Verrucomicrobiota bacterium | reverse complement strand
TGTGGGGGTTCATATTTGAGTAACACCCATTTTGAGCTTACAGGGGCCGACCCAGTCAGCCCACACCCCGCCTTCGGTAACAATCTTTTTGAGTCAAATCGCCTCAGCGCCCGACCGCAAGGCCGGGCGTCTTTGTTTTGACCGGTTTGGCGGATGACTGCACAATCCCGGCGTCGGCACACAACATTATGCAGAACGCGTCATCCTCTAAACCAACGCACGGCCTTTCGAGTCGCGGCGCGTGGACCTGGTCCCCCGTCAAACGGATTCTCGGCCGGTGCGGCTGGCGGCGGCGAGAAGATGCCTGAACGCTGGCGGCGGACGGGGTGTCAGACCCTCGCCGTCGAATGACTGTTGAAGGAACACTGCCTCCATGTCGCGTTTCAAACGTTTTGCCCATTCATTGATCTCCGGGTACCTGCTGCTCGGGGCCAACGTGATTTGCACACTGGCCTCGGTGCCGCTGGCGCTGCATTACCTCTCCAAGGAACAATTTGGCCTGTGGGCACTGGTGACGCAGGTGTGCAACCTGAATCAAATCCTGCTTGATCTGGGCATGTCCAGCGCGGTGGCGCGGATTCTGATTGATCACAAGGACGACCCGCACTCGACGGGATACGGGGCGGTCATCCAGACGGGTTTCCTGGTATTGCTGGTGCAGGGCATGTTGATGGCGGTGGTGGGGGGCTTGCTCAGCTTCTGGCTGCCGGCCTGGATGGAAGTGCCGGCGGAACACTGGCGTGATTTCCGGCTGCTGGTCACCTGGCAATGCGTGCTGCTGGCCGTGTCTTTTTCCACCCGAATTTTCCCGTTCATTCTTCAGGCGCATCAACGCTACGACATCGGCAATTTCTCCAGCTTGGGCGGATTGGTGGTCGGGTTCGTCGGGCTTTGGGTGGGGTTTGCCACGGAGATGAAGCTTTACGCCTTGCTGTTGGGGGCAGCGGCCACGGTGGTGTTTAACGCCGGCTTCTGTTTCTGGCAGACCAGTCGGTTGCGTCTCTTTCCCGCGCGCGGTCGTTGGGGCCGGCCCAATTGGGGAACCTTCAAGGAACTTTTTGCGTTCGGCCTGGACATGCTCTTGGTCATGATCGGCCTGCAATTGATCAATGCCAGCCAGGCCCTGGTCATTACGCGAACGTTGGGTTTGGAGGCAACCGCCATCTGGAGCGTCGCAACCAAACTGTTCTTGCTGGCCCAACAATTGGTTTACCGCCTGCTCGATTTCTCCACGGCAGCGTTCTCGGAAATGATGGTGCGCGGGGAACGGGCGCGGCTGCAATCGCGTTTTCGGGATCTCGTCATGCTGAGCGGATCGGCGAGTGCCGCCATCGGTTTGACGGTGGCGTTGTGCAGCCACGCGTTCCTGGAGATCTGGACGCAAGGCCGCATTTCCTGGCCAATTAAGAATGATTTCCTGATGGCCTGTTCCCTGGCGGTGTATGCCAGCACCCGGTGTCACATCGCCCTCGCATGCATGACCAAGAACATCGGGGCGATGAAGTACATCTATTTCGCTGAAGGGGTGGCGTTTGTCGGGCTGGGGTTCATCCTCGCGCCGAAGCTAGGTCTGGCAGGCGTGATCTTGAGCGGGATTGCCACCAATCTGCTCTTCAGCGGGATTTATGGAATCAAACGAAGCACGCAGTATTTTGGGATCACATCGCGCGAAATCCTCACCGACTGGCTGCGCCCGCCGACCTTGGTGTTTCTCGGTATGTTGGTGGCTTCAGGAGTGACTTGTTACTTCACACGATCCTTGGCACCCATGGTGCAACTGCCATTGGGCGGTGTGCTGGTCGGCAGCCTTGCGGCCATGATGGTGTGGTGGCTTGGTTTGCCGGAATCCTTGCGTCAGGAGGGAGTTGGAATGTGGCACAAGCTGCGCAGCCGGATCATGCGAACGGCATGAATGTAGGCGCGGCATTCTCCCCGTGTGCCGCGTAGGTGGGGTGCCCGTCAAAGCCGCCAGCGTCGAATCAGTGCCTCCCCAAGTTGTCGGTGAGGCTCTGGCAACCAGCCGTTTTTGGACTGCGCCGGCAGAGCGCAGCGGCGACGGCGCTTTTTTGGGTGAGGTCTGGCCCGAAAGCGGTGTCGCCGCTGCGCTCTGCCAACGCAGTCCATAAATGCTGTCTCAGGAATCCGGCCTCAACGCTTTCGCAACCTCACCGACAACCTCGGGAGGCACCGGCGTTGAATCAACAACGCTTAATCAACTTGCTTTCAGACAGTTTATCGCGTCGAATTGGCGCGGTGCCAACCTCGCAGGCCGAACGCTGGCAACGCGGGGGCTTTCTCTGGTGGCCGTGCCCGCCACCGGCTTCCCCCCCAGCGGGGCCGTGTTTCCTTGGGGTGGGCAGACCGAGCGATGACCAATTTAAGCAACCGAATCCATGTGCTCTGGAGCATGCTGACGTTCCAATCCAAGCACTGCCCCTACTGCCAAAGCCGGGCGACCCGCCGGATCGGCAGCAATGCGTATTTGTCCCATGTGCGGGAATGCGCGGACTGTCACTTGATGTATCGCTGGCCCAAGCAGACCGACAAGTTCAACAAGGTTTTTTATCAACTCAACTATATCCGGCTGGCTTCTGAGAACATGCATCTGCCGACGCTGGCTGAGGCAGGCGACCTGGTGAAGCAGGACTTCAAGGGCCATGCCACGGCATTGGGGATCAAACGCGACCTCGTGCAGGAACTCAAACCCTCGGGCCGCTTGTGCGTCTATGGGGCGAACTGGGGTTACGAGGTGGCGCAACTCGCCCGGATAGGATTCGATGCCATAGGTTACGAAGTCTCCCTACCGCGCGCTGAATTTGCGGCGCGTCTGGTGGTGTCCGTCCTTACCGAGTTGGATGCCATCCGTGCCAAGGCCCCTTTCGACATCGTTTATTGCTCGCACACGCTCGAACACCTCCCCACTCCGGACAATGTTTTCAAACTGTTTGCCGACCTCTGTGCGCCAACCGGTTGTCTGGTTATTTTCGTTCCCAATTGCGGGGGCGATAACGCCCGCAAGCACGGCCTTCGCTGGGGACCGTTTTCCTCTTCCTTGCATCCGCTCTCTTATCGGGCGGATTTCTTCAAGCACGCACTGCCCAAGTACGGTTTCCGTTCAGTGTCCAGTTTCTCCGATCCTTACGATCTGGCGCGAATTCACAACCTGAACTCGCAAGACAATCTTCCCGGGGACGAATTGTTGATCGTGGCGCGCAAAACCCCAGCCTGCTCGTGAGGAACCAGCTTTCACCCTGCTGGACCCGCGGACCTAAACGGTTTGAACATCCCGGCGGAAGGTCCACGCTACTCGTTTAATGCAAGTCCTACTTACGACTTCCCGCGCCTGGTATTTGCACAATACCGCCAAGGCGCTGTCGCAGCGGCGTGCGCTGGCGGGACTTTGGATGGCGGACAAGAACATCACGAAGCTGCCGCCGGGGGAATACGCTCGCTGCTGGCCATTTCATCTGGCCATGAAGCCATTCTATCATCTCACGTCTCAGATCTGGAGCGAGCGGGCGACCTATTTCTTCCTCGCCCTTTATGCCCGGTGGCTGCGCGCCAGACTCCGTTCGCCGCACTGTCCAAAGTTTCAGGTGGCCCAATCCATCGCGGGTCTTTGCGGCGAACTCTTCGACCGTGCGGAGGAGGTGGGCGCGTTCAAGGTCATTGACTGCGCCAATTCGCATCCGACTACGTACTACGGCTACTGGCAGCGGGAATGCGATCTCTGGTGTCCCGGTGAGAACGTGCCGCTGCCCCGCCGCATTTTCCGGAGGATGAACCGCGAACTCGACCGCGCGGACTTGGTGCTTTGCCCCTCCACCTTCGTGCGGGACACGATGGTGCAGAACGGCATCCCCGAGGAGAAGTGTTTCGTGAATCCCTTTGGGGTGGACACCTCGATCTTCAAGAAGCGAGAGCGTCCGCCCGAGCAACCGCGTTTCGTTTGCGTAGGCACGATTTGCGTGCGCAAGGGGCAGCAGTATTTGTTTCGCGCTTTCGAGCAGGTGCAGGCCGTGCTGCCCGGCGCGGAATTGGTTTGCGTAGGCGGGGTGAAGCGTGATTTCCGTTACGAGTGGCCGAAATGGCGGCACCGCATCCGACATATCGAGCACATGGTTCACTCGGAGATGGCGGTGTTGTTGCAGTCCGCCACCGCATTTGTGTTTCCCTCGCTGGAGGAGGGCTTCGCCCGGGTTCTTGCCGAGGCCATGGGAGCGGGATTGCCGATCGTCGCGACACACGAGAGCGGTGCCAGCACCCTCGTCCAGAGCGGCGTCCACGGCATCCTCGTGCCGCCGCGACGCATTGACACGCTGGCCGACGCTATGATCAAGGTGGCCACTGACCGCGAACTGAACCAACGCATGGGCGACGCCGCGTATCAAGTCGGGGCTGCCCGTAACACCTGGCAAGATTACGGCGACCGCCTGCTCGCCGAGTACGAGCGCCGGATCGCCCAATTGAAATCATGAGCATTTGTCACCTTCCTGCGAAATCAACGAGCCGACCAACCGGTTTCACTTCTACCAGACCTCTCGAAACGGAGCGGGCTTGACCTGTTGCTCAAGCATTGTCCTCCGGGTGGCAGGACGCTGCTGGACTACGGTTGCGGCCGGGGCGAGTGCCTGGCCTTTGCGGTGCAGGCAGGCTTCAAAGTCAAGGGTAGGACCTGGACCCAAAATACGTCCAGCTTGCCGCCCGTACGGCGAGACCTGCAGCCTCAACGCGGCGGATCCCCTCGCTCAATTCGGACGCAAGTCAGTCGCTGTCATCACCTGTTTCCATGTCCTTGAACATGTGGAAAATCCCCAATCCGTTCTGAGCGCGTTGACCCAGATGGCCCGGTCGTACGTCGTTCTTGCGGTACCGAACCTCCGTTACCCGCACCGCACGTTCCAACACGCCCCAGAGCAGCGGCAGAGTTTACGATTTAAGGGTGTGCGCTGCCCTGCGGGAGGACCAGAGTGCCCATCTGCCAGACCTTCAAGCGCGCCGAAACGCCGTCAACTCCTGGTAGATCTGCGAGAACCGATCGCCCATGAGCTTGGGCGAAAGGTAGGGGCGCACCTTTTCCAGCGTGGCCGCATTTACCAGGCCCTGGCCAAAGAGCGGATGCCGCGCCGCCTGTCGAATGGACTCCACCAAGGACACCAGTTGACCGGCGGGAAACAGCAGACCGTTTTCACCCGGGAAAACGTAATCCACAATCCCGCCGACGGCGCTGGCCACCACCGGCAAGCCTGCCACCACGGCTTCCTTGACCGAATTTGGGCTGGTGTCGGCCCGCGTGGGAAAAATCATCATCGTGGCGCGCGCAAGTTCCTCAGCCACTTGCTCCGAGGTCAGGTTACACAGGAACCGCACCCGTTCCCAAAGCGCTGCGGACACGGCCGTCCGAACGCGCTGGAGAAACGCCTCGTCCCGACCCGAAACGATGAGCAGCTCAAAGGGAAACTCGGATTTCACCTGATCCAAGGCTCGCAGCAGCAGATCGCCCCCCTTGATTTCACCGAAGGAGCCGACGAAAAGGAAACGCGCCGGATGCGTTTGCGGCTGGCGGCGAAGCTTGTGGAAAAGCCACTTGGGAGCGTGTTCGACCTGCTCATAGCGCGGTCCGGGGAAGTTCTTTTCCAGGTAGTGGACGCCAAAGCGCGACTCCGTGGTGACCACCTTCGCCTGCGGCACACTCCAACGCTCCAACCGGGCCGCAAAACGGTGGTAGCGGCTCATGCGCACCTGCGTGGCATACCAGGACAGCAGGCCCTGCATCGTCAAGACATAGGGGTAAGGACACCTCGTCGCCACCAAGGCGGCCCCGTGTTCCGTGCCCCAGGCATGAAGCACATCCGGTTGAATCTGTCTGAGCACCCGGCGGATGATCCAGGTATCATGCCAGAAGAGCGACGGCGCCCGCAGCCCTCCGACCGTCCGGCGCAAGTGAAAGGACTGGCCTCGGATTTCAAAATCCAGGTCGCGCTCAAACTCCTTCCGCAACACAATGATGTGCAGCTTGAATTCGGGTCGCGCCTCCAATTCCGCCGCCAGCACTCGCTGCCAGGAAGCTGGGTGCCCACGGGGCAGACGCCGAACCGCCTCCGGAGCTCCCGCCATCCATTCCACCGGGAAGAAAGAAAACCAAGCGACTGTTAGCGGACGGGCAGACATAAACCAGCGGTGACCCGAGGACGGTCCCGCTACCCAGCGGCATTGTCCTCCTCGGTCCTGGCGGCCTGAGCATTCAACGCTACGCCTAGGGCCAGCAAGCCTGTGGCATCCCTCAGCGCCCAATAGAGCGTGCCCCAATAGCTAAAATACAGGACCATCCACGCCACATAACTGGCCAGCAGATACGCGTTGACACTGCGCAACTCCGCCCGCCCGTGCCGAAAGTTACGCGCCAGCACCCACAGCCCCGCCCCCAGCAGCCATAACAACGCCAGCAACCCCCAGATGCCGAAGGGAATGATGACCGACAGAAACCCGTTATGATGCTCCCCGGTTAGATAGGACACATACCACCGACTCGCCCCGAGGATTTCGAAAGTTTTCGCCGACTCCATGTCCACCGTGCTGACGGTCATGCCCTTGCCCAGCCAGAAATACTGCGGCACGTCTTCCAGCAACTCTTTCCACAGGCTCTCCCGCCATGAAAGCGTGCCCTCGGCTTCAAATCGCACTATCGGGTCCACCGGCAGCGGCAGAAAGGACAGCGACCGTTGCACCGGCGTCGGCAGGTGCGGCGTCAGCGGGATCAGGAGCGCCACCCCCAGCAACCCGGCCCCCGCCCAAACCAAGAGCCGCGGGGTCCGATGATGCCCTTCCAGAAAGAACATCATCGCCAGGACGATCGCATAAGTCACCAGTGCGGTCCGATATCCGCTCATCAATCCTAACAACATCCCCAATCCCAAGAGTCCGATGCGCCAGAATCGTTCGCTATGGAACACCCCCCCAAACCCATAACGTGCCAGCAACCAAGCTACGATGGCCGCACCGGTGGACGACAGGCCTTTGACCCGAAACCCAGTGGCTGTTTGCGCCACTCCCTCCACCGGACTGAAAACATACTGCAAATACGCCACCGGGCCTCCCAGCCAACCCGCCAACGGCCCGACAAATCCGGTCAGTCCGCCCAAGAAGAAAAGCCCGTAAAAGAGGGGCGCCTTTTCGACCGGGATGACGACGCCGGTCAGCGCGAAATACCCCAGACAGGCGCACAATATCCACATGTATTTCCGGCCCCCGGAAAGCCCACTTTCGCCCAGCCATTGGATCCCCACCCCGCCCGTGGCCAGCATGGTCACCACCACCACCCCCGCAAACACCACCAACGGCCAGGCGATGGCGGGTTGGCTCACGAGGGGTTGGCCTTGGTGGAGCGTCCGATCCACCATGGTCAGGAGCAAGCTCACTGCGCCCAGGCTCAGCCAGAGCGGAGCCTGGCCCGGAAGAAAATAGGTGCCGAGAGTAGAGTTCCAGCAGAAGAAGAGCATCGCACGATGCCACTTCAGGACCAAGGGGCTAACCAGCAGGCCGAAAAGAGCGACGATCAGCACCAGCGCGTCAACCTCCTCCCCCGCAGCCAATACGCCACCCAACACCGCCGCCAAGGCCATGATGGCGGTGTAGATTAGCGGGAGACGCAGACTTTCTGGATTAACGCTCATCGGGCGCTCATACGCACAGCCCCCGAATCTAGCGGAAGACAGGCGGTGCCAACAAGTCCTTTTCCCACGGCCCCCATCTCCGCCTGGCCTGCGAAGGCCGGTGGCACCGTTGTGGCGGCGCGAACACCCACGTCTCCATGGCGCTCGTGACTCGGTAAGCAACGGGCGGCGACCCTTGGTGGAAACCACGCTATGCACCAGGCAGGAGTTGAACGAAGGCACGATGCCGCCGTCCTTGGCGGGGCTTGATTGGTTTTGCTGACCGGTTCACTCGGGGCTGAAACGCTGGGCTTTTTTTGAAGTTGTGCAACGGCCGGCGGGGTGGCCGGCTGGTTCTATTGCGTTCGCTTTACCTCGCCCGCTGCGTCAGGGCCATTTTGCCGATGCCGGTCAGCACGTCCCAGGCGGGGCCGGGGAATTTGTGCATCTGCACCAGCACGTCCTCGAAGGCGGTCAGGAACCACTTCGCGTCGGCGTCGTTGATCACGAGCGGCGGCAGGAGCTTCACCACGTCAATGGCATGCCCCGCGACCTGGGTGATGATGTGGTGCTTGTCCAGCAGCGGAATAATGGCGGCCTGCGGGAAGAGGCTCTTGTCCATCGTGTGGCACATGGTCCACGCCATCTTCAGGCCCAGGGATTTGGGCGAGCCGAACTCGATGCCCACCATCAGGCCACGGTTGCGGACATCTTTCAGGAAGTCGAACCGCGGGATCAGGGCGCGCAGGCCGTTGCCGAGGAGGTCGCCCATGCGGGCGGCGTTGGCGATGAGGTTCTCGCGATCCAGCACGTCGAGCGCGGCCAGGCCGGCGGCCATCGCGAAGCTGCCCTGGCTGAAGGTAGAGCTGTGGACCACGGAGCGTTGCATCGAGGAGAAGACTTTCTCGTGAATCCACTTCTTGCAGAGCGTCGCGCCGACGGGCACGAAGCCGCCGGAAAGCGTCTTGGCGAGCACGACGATGTCGGGGTCCATGCCGGGGCCTTCGTGTTCGATGGCGAGGAATTTGCCGGTGCGGCCCATGCCGGACTGGACTTCGTCGTCAATGAACAGC
>CAINDV010000773.1 GCA_903847485.1 uncultured Verrucomicrobiota bacterium | reverse complement strand
GAGGCTCCTGCCGAGCCTCAACGACAGCGGTAATGAGCCTGCCGGACAGCTCGGCAGGAGCCTCGCCCTACCACGCCAGGCGTTTTCATACACGCTCTTAGGTTCAGCGGTTACTTTCCACGAGCTTGATCTCATCCTGAGTCAGGCCGTAGAGGCCATAGACGAGGCGGTCAATCTGGGTGTCAGTGGCGGCGCGGGGGCGCTGCGGGGCAGTCGGCTTCGGCGGGAGCGGATGGCCGGTGTTGAAGGCACCCGGCAGCCGGGCGTGTAGGTCAGGGCGCTGCTGCCAGAGCAAGGCCGCCAACCAGTGGCGCATGAAGGTCCAGAGCCAGTCTCGGCCGCCGTTGCCGGGGCTGCGGAGTCGCCGGCGGACGCGCGGGTTGCGGGCGTAAAGCGCCTCCGCCCGTTCCCGGAGCCGGGTCCGCCATTCACGGGGTAACTCCTCGCCCAGCCACGCGCCAGCTTCCTCCCAGACGGCAGTAGCGACGGCCTGCGGCACCAAGGGAGTGTCGTGTTCTATCCGCGCCGGGCCGGACCAGTGGGGCCAGCCACCATGAATCATCAGGTCTTCGAGCATCATAGGCGGAGCAATTTAACCACAAAGAACGCATAGAACGCATAGAAAAAAGGTTCTTCGCTGTTTTGAGTGGAATGCCCCCGTCGCCGCCAGCCCGAAGGGCGGCAGACAATAGCCCAGCGATTTATCGCTGGGACCGAGCATCGGCGGCGGCCAAGTCCCGTCAGGGACGATAGAAGCTCATGCCTCGAAACTCCGCCATCCACCGCGTTCTTTCGTCCCTCCGGGACTCAGTCCGGCACTGCCGCCCAACCCAGCATTGAAACGCTGGGCTATTCTCAGTCGCCCTACCGGGCTGGAAACGGCCGGGCAAGAAGAACTGAGGTGCGCCCTGCCGCTGACTACAGTTCCTTCCCCCGGTAGAAACGTTTCTCCTCCGTAGGCGTGAAGGGTGGGAAGAGGCGGAAGGAGTTAGTCATCGCGCCGGTGGTGCTGTAAGTCCCCCACGCCGCCGGCAGCCGGTCGAAGCTGTTGGTGGTCTGCACCTCGAAGCTCTTGGGCGGTGCGCCGTAGAGCACCAGTTGCACTTGCTCGCCGCCGACGCGGTTCAAATCCAAGATGGCCGGATCCGCCACGAACTCCGCGACGCGGAAGGCCGTGTTGGCCGGCGGCGCGGGGGCGAAGGTCTGGAACTCATTCGTCTGCGGCACGCGCGCCAGGAATTGCCACGGGCTGTCCGCCAGCCGGGTATCCCGCTGCTCCACCCAATAGCTGTGCCACGCCTGCCCGTGCAGCACCATCGCCGGCGTCGCCTGGGCGATCAGGCCAGGCAACGTCACCGCCACGTTGGCCAGCAGGAAGACGGCGTTACTGTTGATGAGAATGACACCGCCGTTCTGCGCCTTGAGACTCGACGCCCCCAGCGGTGTGAGGAAGCCGGACAAACGAGACAGGTCAATGACCGTGCCCGTGCCGTCCGAGAGGAAGTTGGCGCTGCCGCCCGTGATGCTCTCCACTCGCTGCAAATCCGCTCGCCCACCGCTGGAGGCAGCAACATTCAACTGCCGGCCGGGCATCACCACAAGGTTCGTCACCCGCGACAAGTCCACCAACCCGCCCCCGCCGCTCGCAGACAAGTCCAGATTGTTGTTGCTCAACACCAAACTTGTTACGTTCGTCAGTACGAGGGCCGCGCCCCGGCTGACACTTACACCCCGCAAGCCAGCCACCGCTCGCATATTGCGCAGGTTGAGCACAGCCCCGTAGTCCGCTACCAGGTAGCTCCCGTCCGCATTGGTGAGGCTGCTCAAATCCGGCGTAATCCACCACACGTCCAATGTCCCCTGCCGGATGCTCCGCAATTGGCTGATCGGGGTTCCATTGGTGCCATGCAGGTAGAGAGAGACGTTCGTCAAGCCGGTCACATTGGGAATCCAGACCGTCCCGCCGTCGCGCGCCGTGAGCGATGCTCCGTTGGTCGTGCCCCATTCCCCGGTTAGGGCGGACAAATCCACCACGCTGCCCGCTTCATACGCACCGGCGGAGAACTTGTAGCCCGTGATCTGCGCCCGCGACAAATCAACGCGGCCACCCCCGCTTGCGCTGACGGCCAGTCCATAGTAACCGACCACCACCTGCGTCACCCGCGAGAGATCTACCAGGCCACCGCCATAACTGACCACGCTCTTATCACTTCCAACTTGCACCAGACTTGTGAGGTTCGTCAGTCGCAACACGGCATTCCCGGAGGCACTCGCTCCGTTGAAGTCCGCAATGGCCTTCACGTTTTTCAGGTCCAGCGTGGCCCCAATGCTGGCGGCCAGCGAGCAACCGTCCACGTTGGTCAGATTGCTGAAGTCGGGGGCGCAGTTCTCCACGGTTAACGTCACACCTACCACTCCACGGCGAATGCTCCGCAATTGGGCGATCGGCATCCCGTTGGTTCCGCCCAAGGTGATGCTAACGTTCGTCAAGGCAGTCACGTTCGGAATCTGGATCGCCCCACCATTCCGCGCCTCAAACGAAGACGGCGCTCCGCAGTACATGCCCCACTCGCCACTCAACGCCGAAAGGTCCACCACGCTTCCCGCCCCGTCCGCCCGCGCTTGGACCCAAGTCCAAGTGCCGGCAATCTGTGCTGCCCGACGCAGGTCCACACGCCCCCCGGCGCTGGCAGACAAATTCAGATAGTAGTTGCCCAGCGTCACGTTGGTCACGTTCGACAGGTCCACCAGCCCGCCAGGGCCGCCGGCCGAAAAACCCAGGTAACGGTTGGTTGCGACCAGACTTGTTAGATTCGTCAGCAGCACCACCGCACCGCCGGACGCGAACGCTCCTTGGAAGTCGGCACCGGACGTCAGGTTGCTCAGGTTCAGCGTGGCCCCGTAATCTGCCGAAAGGACGCAGCCTTCCACGTTGGTCAAATTGCTGAAATCCGGCGCAATGTACTGCACGGTCAATGTACCCCGCCGGATACTCCGCAACTGGCCGGTCGGCGTCCCGTTGGTGCCGTACAATTGTAGGTCCACGTTCGTCAAGTCGGTCACATTGGGAATGAGGATCGCCCCGCCGATCTCCGCCGACAGCGTGGATAGCGAAGTCGTCCCCCACTGTCCGCTGAGCGCCGACAAGTCCACCACGCTGCCCGCCTCCCTCGCTCGCGCATTGAGCCCATAATAGCCCGTGATCTGCGCCTGCCGCAGATCAACGCGGCTCCCGCCGAAGGCAAATACATACAAACCCCCGTCGAGCACCACGTTCGTCACCCCCGACAAGTCCACCACGCCGGCAGAGGTCGCCCCGATTGCCATACCTCCGCCAGGACTCGCCACCAGGCTCGTTGCATTCGCCAGAACGACAGCCGCGCCATACGCGCTCACGGAACCTTCGATCACGGTAGGTCCCTTCGCAGCGAAGACAACTCCGCTGCCTTGGGCCGTAAGGTTTCGCTGTGGGCGCAAGATGAAGGTCCCGTCAATGAAGGACGATCCCGCCGTGACTGTCAGATCGCCTCCTGAGAGCAGCAACCCGCCCTGGCACTGGACACTCCGGACGGTCACGGTACCATTGCACACAATGGCCACATTCGTCGGCACGTTGATGACGGCGTCGTCGGCCGAGCCAGGCACTTGGTCGCCGCTCCAGTTGAGCGGGTTTTGCCAAGACAAGTCGCCGCCGCCGCCATCCCAGGTGATGGTCGTGCCGAGCGCGGACGTGAAGGTGCCGGCCAGCAGGCTGGCGAGGGCAAGGGTCAGTTTGAGGGATTTCATGGTGATGACTTCCTGGGTGCCTGTAGCCTTCGCGTTCAGGCGCTCAGTTTGGTTATGGCCGCCGTTGATTTTCATTTTAGTTTTCCAGTCCCGCCGCCGCTTCGCGCGGCAGCCGGGCTAACTTGTCCGCGTTGTTCTACCGCAACTGCGGCGCACTGGCCAGCGCGAATTTCGGGCCTGGATTGCGTTGCGGTGGCACCACCGGTGGTCGGCTGGCTCGCTGGGGTGCAAGCTGTCGGTGACCAGTGGGCCGCCCTGGAAAGGGTGAGCGGAGCGCGAGCTTGCGCGGCTGGTGGCGAGATCGGCGCGCACGGCGCTCTTCACGCGGGCCTCCTTATTGGTGCCGCCGCGCGCAACGCCCACTCCAGACCGTCGGCGATGCCCAGTCCCCGCGCTTGCCCGCTGAGGTAGCCGCCTTGGGCAAGCACGGCTTCCTTGACCAGCGGCACGGCGTTGGACGGCGCGACTAGCCAGCGGGCGACTTGGCGGCGCAGCATGGGCAGGTCGTTGAGATGATCGCCAGCCGCGCAGATATGCCCTGCCGCGACGCCTAACTGCCGGGCGATCTCTGTCAGTGCCGAACCTTTGTTGAAGGCGGCGTGGCTGAAACGCATGTAGATGTCGTTGCGCACCACGACTAGGTCCGGGATGTCGCGGCAAAGGTTTTCCAGGTAGGCGACGATGGCATCGGCGTCGCCGTTGTTGCCGGCGATGAGGCAGAAAGGAGAGTAGGAGTCTTCGTAGAGTGTGGCGCGGAAGCGGTCGTTGATCCAGGCGTGAATGGCCGGGAGTAGCGGCCGCAGTTGGGCGAAGACACCTTCGTGCCGGCGGGAGCACTCGGAATTCCAGGCCGGGTCGGCGACGTAGCGGGAGCCATCGTGACGGTAGATTTCGCGTTCGACGAGCACGAGGTAGTCGGGCTGAACTGTCAGGTGCGACCGGCCCACCGCCTCCTGGAGACTGGACATGTCGCGTCCAGTGTTGATGACCCACTTAGCGCCATTGGCCTGGAGGCCGGCGATGAGGTCCTGCAACTGCTGCGGTACTGGCGGGTTCTCAAACTCCGCGAAGATGGTGCCGTCGAAGTCAGTGGAGAGGAGGCGGAGGGGCATGGGGGGCGTAAAACGTGAAGGGTGAAACGTGAAACGTGGAGCGTGAGGCACCGCCGACGTCAGGTTGGCTGCGTGCCGGGCCTTGCGATCTGCCTCATTGAGACGGTAGCGGGTTTCGTGCTTCGGGCTTCGTCATTCATTCGTCACTCGTCATTCGTCATTAACCATCCTCTCAGTGTTTGGGGCGCAGCAGGATGACCTTCCGGTCCGTGCCTTCGACTTCGACACTGTGGGTCTCGACGCCGGGGTCGTCCTTGAGCGCATGGTGGACGACGCGGCGATCAAAGGCGTTCAGCGGTTCGAGTTCAACCACGTCGCCCCAGCGGCGGACTTTCTCCGCGGCGTCCATGGCCTTCTTGATGAGAGCTTCGCGGGCCTTGATACGGAAGCCGCCCACGTCGAGCGCCACTTTGGGGGCGCTGCGGTCTTGCTGGAAAGCGATGCGGTTGAGGATGTATTGGAGGTCGGCCAGTGTCCGGCCTTGGCGGCCAACAAGGCGGCCGGCTTCTTCGCTCTGGAGGTCCAGGAGCAGGCCTTCCTCGAGCATGTGTTCCTGCACGGTGCCGGGGAGGCCCAAGAGTTCAAGGAGCTTTTCCAGGATGGCTTTAGGTGTCGTTGGCATAGTTATGGGATAGGTTGAGTTACGGCTAGGAGTTAGTGGCGTCAGCGTTTGCCTTTGGAGTCTTTGCGGGTGGGCACGACCACGGCCGGCACAACGGCGGGTTGGTTGCGCGTCAGTTTCATTTGTAAGATGCTTAACAGGTTTTGCACCGTCCAGTAAAGCGTCAAACCGGCGGAGAAGTTGTAGAGCATGAAGAGGAACATGAGCGGCATGTACTTCATCATCTTCTGCTGCATGGGATCGACGCCTGGCGTGGCGGGAGTAAGATGGGATTGCCAGAGCATCGTGCCGCCCATGAGCAGCGGCAGGAGGTTGAAGGGGATATCGAAGGTGCCCATGTGGATGCGGAAGAGCGTGTCCGGCTTGGCGAGGTCGGCCACCCATAGAAAGCTCTCACCGCGCAGTTCGATGGCGCTCTGAATCATCCGGTAGAAGCCGAAGAAGATAGGAAGCTGAATGACCATGGGGAGACAGCCGCCGAGCGGGCTGACCTTGTTCTCCTTCATGAACGCCATGAGCTTCTGGTTCATCTTAGCCGCGTCTTCCTTGTATTTCTCCTTGAGGGCGTTCATCTGCGGCTGGAGGGCTTGCATCCGCTTCATGGAGCGGGTGCTCGCCTGGGTCAGCGGCCAGAACAGGAGCTTGATGATGATGGTGATGAGGATGATCGCCCAGCCGTAACCGACGTGGAGCGTGGATTGCAGGCCGTTCATCGAAAGTAAGAGGACTTTGGCGAACCAACCGAAGAAACCGCTGAAGCCCATCACTTGCTCGACGTCGTTGCCGAAGGAGTTACCGATCTGGTCGAGAATCCGATATTCCTTCGGGCCGGCGAAGAGATAGAAGCGCCGCTCCGTCGCCTGCCCGGGAGCGAGCGTCTGCGCCGGATAGACCAGTGCCGTCTCGAACCCTTTGAGCGGGCCGGTCTTAGTCGGTGCCTGGACCAGCCATTCCAGCGGTCGCGGCAGTTCCACCGGGCGACAGATCACTTCATCAGCCTTGTCGCTCGGCATAGTCGCCAGCGCGAAGAACTGATTGTGGACCGCCGCCCAGACGACATTAGTCTGGCCGCCGCGATACTCGAAGCGCGGGGTGCCGGGGAAGCAACCAAGGAAGCGATTGTCGAACCAAGACAGGCCGATCTCGGTGGCCGCCGTGCCGCTGTACCAGAGCATCCCTACGGACAGGCCGTCGTCCAGCGGACTCATCGGGGTGGCAGTGCCGATGATCCAATGCTGGACGGGCAGCGCGAGAGACTCGGCTGAGGTATTGGAGAGGCGCACGCTGGCCGCTACGAGGTAGTTGGTGCTTAACTCGAATGTCTTCACCAGCACCAGTCCGTTGGTGAGCGTCTTCTCGGCCCGCACGCCGGTGGCGGTTCGCGTCAAATGGAACACGCCGTCGCCTTCGAGCGTGGTGCCTCCGGCGGTGGCGAGCACCGGCGCGGGGGCCAGGTTGTTCAAGGTGGCCAGGCTGCCGATGTTGGTGGCGTTTTTCGCGCCGACAGTTTCGGGGAATTTCAGCAATTCCACTGACTTCAACCCGCCGCCATGCGAAGTGAACGTGTAACGCGCCAAATCGTTGGCGAGCACGAAGACCGCCTCCGGCACGCCCGCCGTAAGAAAGGCGTGCGGGGCGGAAGCGGGCGTGGCCGGCAGCACCGGCACGGGGCGTTCGGCAGCAACACTGACATTAGTCCCCGCCACGGTGGCCGCAGTCGGATCAACGGCGGCACGGGGCGGCGGCGGATAGAGCCGGTTCATCAACGGCATCCAAGCCGCCAGCATCAGGAAACAAACCACCAAGATGACGATTGACTTACGATCCATGAGATAGGTGGGGCGGGGGCGGGGTGGGGAGGGTTAAAAGGGTTAAGGGGGCTAAAAGGGTTAAATCGTTAGATCGTTAAATCGTGGGAAATGGAGGGCGGAGTTACTCGACCCATTTAACCTTTTAACTTTTTCACCATTTAACTTGTCACCGGGCGGCACTGGATCGTCGCCACAGCCGCCCCACGGATGGCAGCGACAAACGCGCCGCACCGCCAGCCAGCTTCCACGGGCGGCACCATGCTCTACGACTGCTTCCAAAGCGTAGGCGGAACACGTCGGCGTGTAGCGGCAGTGGCCCAACGGCCCGAAGAGGACCATCTTGGCCGGCGAGAGCACCCAGCGGTAAAACCGGAGGATCGTGACGAGCGCTAGTTGTAGCAGGTTCAAAGGTTCAAGACTGAATCAGCGTCCTGCCGCGAGCGGCAGGGACGGGCTTCCAGAGCCGAGCGCGGCGGAGTCCGGTCAGGAAATCGCGCTCCACCTCGGAGAACGGTTTCCCCACGATGCTCTGCCGGGCGATCAGGATCAGGTCCAAGGTGAACGCCAGTTCCTGCTGGTGACGGCGGAAAGCTTCCCGCAACAGCCGGCGTGCCCGGTTGCGCGCCACCGCGTTGCCGATCCGGCGCGAGGTGATCACGCCCAGGCGCACTCGGGAGCCGGGCGCGGTGGAGAGCCAGTTGGCCATCATGCAACCCCACGCCATGCGCTGGCCATTCGCCTTGGCGCGGAGGAAATCGCGCCCCTGCGTCACCCGTGCCTGGCGCCCCAAGCGTAGCCGATTGCGCGGGCCTTCGGCCATGTGGCGGCTCAGACCGGCGTCAACCGCTTGCGCCCGACCCGGCGGCGATTGGCCAGGATGCCCTTGCCGCTCTTGCTGGAGTTGCGGGCCAGAAACCCGTGCTGCCGCCGGCGGCGGACTTTCGATGGCTGATACTGTCGTTTCATAATCCAAAAAGTGTCATTCCCTCCGGCTCTGTCGGCGCACCAGCGTCACAAAACCAGAAATCGAGCGGCGCAGCGTAGCAGCGAAGTCTGGGGTGTCAAGCCGCCTCAACCGCTCCAATCCCCGCTGGGTGTGTGACCGTTCAGTAACCCAAAGTTGATAAGCAGGCTGGGCGCTCATTTTGTGGTTGCATATTGTAGCTATACAGATACATTGCCGCCATGAAACCAAATCTCGATTCTCTC
>CAINDV010000772.1 GCA_903847485.1 uncultured Verrucomicrobiota bacterium | reverse complement strand
TGTGGGGGTTCATATTTGGGTAACACCCATTTTGAGCTTACAGGGGCCGACCCAGTCAGCCCACACCCCGCCTTCGGTAACAATCTTTTTGAGTCAAATCGGCGCTTTGCTACTGCTGGCGATTTCGCTGGCGAAGGTCTGCGCGCAGGTTTCTATGCTTCCGGCGCAAATCGTCTTGACGAATGCCGCTCAAGTCCGGGCGCTGCTTCCCGAGGAAGCTGCACGGCACATGCCGGTGCGCCTGCGCGGCGTGGTGGTGCTGGAAGGAGTATCCTTGACCCTGGCGGACGAAACCGCGGCCGTTTACTTGGAAGCCGCACCCGGTCTCCTTGCCAGTTTCCGGCGCGGCGATTTGATCGAGGTGGAGGGCGGCAGTGATCCCGGCAGGTTTGCGCCGGTGATCCAGGTGACCAACGCTTGGAAGCTGGGAGTGGCCAAAGTGCCCGATCCGCAGCCCGTGACCTATGATGACCTTCTGACGGGCCGCTTGGATGCGCAATGGGTCGAGGTTTCTGGCGTGGTGCGCCGCATCGTCCCGCTGGCGCAGAATGAAGAGATTTGGGAACTGTGGCTGGCGACCGGTGGCGGGCAGTTGCCGGTCAGGTTGTCGAAGGCGCAAAGCACGGTGGCGACCGTGGATTCGGCGGTGCGCTTGCCCGGCGTTTGTTTTTACCGTTTCAACAAGTCGCGCCAGGCTTTGAACCCGGTGCTTTTCGTGCCGCCCGAGGAGCAGGTTGTGATGCGAACGCCGGCGCCGAGCGAACCCTATGGCTTGCCGCTCCGGTCCCTCAGCAGCCTGATGCAATTCAATCCCCAAGAATCCCTTAGTCACCGCATCCGCGTCCGAGGCGTGGTCACCCATGCCGAGCTGGGAGCAGGCTTCTGGCTTCGCGATATGGAACGAGGGGGACGTGTGCGCACCAGGCAGCAGGGTTACTTGGAGGTCGGTGCCGAGGTGGAGGTGCTCGGCTTCGTGACACGCGGCGGCTACACGCCCGTGCTAGAGGATGCGGTGTTTCGCAAGGTCGGTGTATCACCGCCTCCGCTTCCGGCTCGGCTGACGCGCGCGGCGCAGGCGTTGGAGCATGACGCGGATTTGGTGGAACTGGACGCGACGATCCAGGAGCAGTGGCTGGCGCTGGACGGCTGCCGGCTGGTGCTGGTGGATGGCACGAACGCCTTCTCGGCCTTGTTGCGGTTGTCGGGTAACACGCCTACGCCCCGCGATTGGCGTCCGGGCAGCCGGGTGCGGGTGATGGGCATCTGTGCGGTGAACGCCGGAGCGCCTGGAATTACCACCGGCACGATGGAGCCGGAAATCTTCGAGCTTCTGCTCCGCTCACCGGCCGATTTGCGGATTCTACAGCCGCCGCCTTGGTGGACGTCAGAGCACATCAGTTGGGTGCTCGGGATTGCGGTCGTCGTGTTGTTGCTGGTGGTGGCCGGGGTCATCTGGAACCACCGGCGCCGTTTGCGGGAACAGGCTCTCGCCCGCATGAAATCCGAGGCCGAGTTTTCCGCGGTCTGGAATGAGCGCAACCGCATGGCGCGCGAGATGCATGACACCCTGGCGCAGGGCTTGGGCGCGATCTCAGTGCATCTGGAGTTGGTCAAACGCCAACTGCCCGCCGATTCGGAAGCCCGCAAATCGCTGGAGGATGTGCGGCAGTTGGCGCGCGCGAACCTTGCCGATGCGCGCAAGTCTATCTGGAACATGCGTTCGCAGGTGCTGGAAAACGGCGATCTGACGACGGCGCTGGGCGGCGTCTTGCAATCGCTGACCGGCGGGACCGGAGTCAAATCCAGGCTGCGGGTCTGTGGCCGACCGCGGCGGCTGGCGCCGGTGACGGAGAATAACCTCCTGCGCATCGGCCAGGAAGCCATCACTAACGCCGCCCGGCACGCGCAGGCGCAACACCTTGAGGTGGCGCTGGAATTTGAGGAGCGGCAGGTGCGGCTGTCGGTGCAGGATGACGGGCAGGGATTCAACCTCGCGGACCCGCCGCCGAGCGAAGGCGGTTTTGGCTTGATCGGAATGCGCGAGCGAACAGAGCAATTGCACGGCGAGTTCTGCCTCACCAGCGCGCCGGGAAAAGGCACGACGGTCCAAGTCACCTTGCCGTTGTCAGGCTGATGCCGATTTGCCAAGCTGGCTTGCGACTGTGCTCAACGACGTATCTCCATGAAAACAAAACCTCCCATCCGGCTGCTGCTGGTGGACGACCACCCCGCGTTTCGCAAGGGATTGGCGGCGCTCGTCATGAGCGAGCCGGGCATGACCGTGGTGGCGGAGACGGGCGATGGCCGGGAAGCCGTCGAGCTTTACCGCCGCGTGCGACCTGAGGTCGTGTTAATGGATTTGCGCCTGCCCGGCTTGAGCGGGGTGGAGGCCATCATGGCCATCCGGAAGGAGTTTCCCGAGGCCCGCGTCATCGTGGTGACGACCTATGATGCCGACGAAGATATTTACCGCGCGATCCAGGCGGGTGCGCAATCATATTTGCTCAAGGATATGTCCCAGGAGGAGATGCTGGCGACGATCCGCGCGGTGTGGGCGGGCCAGGCGCAACTGCCGGCGAATGTGGCCAGCCGGCTGGCGGAGCGCATGCAGCGCGAGGAGTTGAACCCGCGTGAAATGGAAGTGTTGGACTTGCTGGTCAAAGGGCGTAGCAACAAGGAAATCGCCGACGCCATCCACCTGACCGAGGCCGCCGTCAAGTTCCGACTCAAGGGTCTCTTCGCCAAGCTCGGTGTGCAGGACCGCACCGAGGCCGTCGTGAGCGCCCTGCGGCACGGAATCGTCCATTTGGAATAGTTTGCGGGGCGCTGGCCTGGCAAGCCTCACGGCCCCGCCGCCAGCCTGCCGTCCACTTCCACGACGACCGCGGTGGTCACCGTTGCCCGATTGTCCGGCACGGGGGCGGCATTCTCGCGGGCCGCCGCCGGGGTGGCGGCAGCACTGCCCAGGATGATGGTCATCGCCATCCACGTGGAGATCTCGTGCGCAAGTCCACCTCGAGGTCTGAGCATCGCTGGCATCTGGACAAGCGGTAAAGGCTTTCACCTGCCTCGGCCGGTCGCAAGTGAAGTACTATCCGAAAGAGTAGTTGTTGGGGAACCCGCCGCCGTGTATATTCGCGTCGTGCCCAATAACTGGGCACAACCTAAATATGACAACACAACATATAATGCAAATAGCCAGAAACTATCGTTCATCGATGAGAACTAACGCCTCCATCCTTGCTGCGGTCGTCGCCACCGCGATGTCCGCCCAGGCCGCCAGTCTGACGTGGAACAACGGCGCGTCCAACATGAGCTGGAATACCACGGACGCCAACTGGTCCGGCTCCATCTGGAACAACGCCACACCCGACGCCGCCGTTTTTGGTGCCGCGGGCATCGGCGCCGTTTATGTGACTGAGCCGATCACGGCCCAGAGCGTGACGATTAACGACGCGGGCTACACGCTCGCCGATGGTTCCGGCACTCTGCGAGTCAATGAGGCAATCACGAACCATGCCGATTTGTCACTCTCTGCCATTCTGGTTGGAACTCTGACCAAGGAGGGCCTCGGCAACTTGAGCATTGACCAACAGGAAACCTACACCGGCGCCACGGTGATCAATGGTGGCACGCTGACCCTGGCTGGGGTTGGCGGCCTATACTACTCCGGTGGCGGACCAATAAGAATTAACTCTGGCGGCACGCTGAGTATGAGTGGTACCATCGGCTACGCCTGCCCTGCCATCTACAATATTGGCCCCGGGGCCGGGTCTGTTATCCTCAACGGCGGCACATGGCAACACACCGGCCCGAGCAACGGTAAGGGTACCCAGCCTAAATCCGGCCGAAATTTCACCATCGGCGCTCTTGGTGCCACGCTCGACTCCGGCACCGCCGGTGAAGAATTCACGTTGGGTTATCGCTACGATTATGACGCGCCTGGCGTCATCGGTGCCACCGCCGGTGGGACGCTGACATTGAGCGGCGATGGCGACGGCGACTTGAATTACCAGTTGCGTGGCAGCGGCGGTCTAATCAAGACGGGAGCCGGCACCTGGAAGCTCAGCAACGTCAATACTTACAGTGGCAACACCGTGGTCATGGCGGGCACACTGGCGTTGGCGAACGGGGTGGACCTTCTTGTTGGTACGGGCCAAGGCCATGGTTCCATAACCAGTCCCAGCATCACCCTCAGCAATGGAGCGACCTTCGATGTTTCGCTGGCAACCGGCGGTTTCACCTTGGGCGGCAGCCAAAGTCTTCTTGGCTACGGCACAGTAGCTGGCGCGGTGAATACCTCCTCGGGATCGAAAATTTATGCCGGCCTCGATGGCACCTATGGCACGAATTCCTTCAGCAACAACTTGTCGCTTGCCTCGGGGGCCTTGTGCTATTTCGATCTTGGCACGGCCGCGACGGGCCCAAATGACCGCATGGTGGTGGGCGGTGACCTCGTGTTGAGCAGCCCGGTGTTCCATCTCAAATCTCCCAGCGCGCGGGTCAATTTGGATGCCGGGATGGACTATGTGTTGATCAACGTGACCGGCACGATTTCCGGCAGTCCGACTGCCACGCCCGTTTGGGATGTGGCGCCAATCAATGCGGCGAATTTCCGTGTTTTAGTCGCTGGAAACAAAGTAGTCTTGCGCATCGTGACGGCAACTCCGCCCTCCGCCATCGGTTCGGCCGGTCCCCCCACCGTCAATCACTTTGACAATGTCACCGTCAGCGTCACCGTTACGCCCGGCAGCAGTCCGATCAGCACCGTCAGTTTGAATGCGGTTGCCATTGGGGTTGGCGCTTCCGTTCCACTGGTCGCTGCGGGCGGTAATGTCTATACCAACACGGTTACCGTGGGTGCGGTCGCCGCGCTCGGCACGAATACGGTGTCAGCCACGGTGACCGATACTTCCTCCCTCAGCGCGGTGGCGAACATTCCTGTCGTCGTCGTGGGTGCCAACCGGGTGTGGAATGGCGCTGGCGCTGATGACAATTGGAGCAGCAATCCAAACTGGCTCGGCGGCAAAGGCCCCGGGGTCGGTGACACTGCGACATTCGCGGGTGCCACCCGCCTCACTCCGTCCATGGATAGCAGCTACAGCTTGACTGGGCTCGCCTTTTATAGCACCGCCGACAGCTTTGTGCTGGGGAATGTTGCCAGCACCCTGACCTTGACGGGAAGTGGCGTGGTCAATAACTCGACCAACCTCCAGACCTTAGACATGCCAATCGTTTTGGCCGGGTCGCCAACCTTCAATGCGGCGGCGGGTGATGTGGTCTTGGGACAGAAAGTTACTGGCTCGGGTAGTCTCATCAAAGCCGGTAACGGCAACTTGACATTTTCCTCCGGACAGTCCGAATATACCGGCGTTACGATAATCAACGGGGGCACGCTGACCATCGGCAACGGCGTGAGGCTGTATAACACCGGCGGCGGACCGGTCACGATCAACTCTGGCGCCACGCTCAGTTTACCCGGCGGGATGGACGTTAGCTGGGGTGGGTGTCTCGGCTACTTGCCCCCCTATGCAAACAATATGTTGATAGACGGCGGCACCCTGCGGCACACAGGAACGAGCAACCGCCAGGTGGACGCCGGGGCCGGCCGCGGTTTCACCATAGGGGCGCTGGGTGCCACCCTCGACTCGGCTACCGCCGGGGAGACGTTTTCCATTGGCTTCTGGGCCGGCATTACCATCGTCAGCAGTGCTGGTGGCACGCTGACCCTCACCGGGGAAGGCGACGGCGTCATTGATTTTCCGGTGCCTGGTTCCGGTGGAGTGACGAAGACCGGCAGCGGCACCTGGACTCTCAGCAACAGCAATAACACCTACACTGGCACCACCAAAGTCGCGGAAGGCGCGTTGGCCATCAGCTATCCTACATTGGTTTCCACTTCGACAATCATCATCAAATCAAACGCTGTCTTGAGCCTGAACTTCTCTGAACCGAATACTGTCGGCGCACTGGTTTTTGGCACGATTCCGATGGCCCCTGGCGTTTACGACGCCTCGACGGTGCCGGCTCAAATTAGCGGGAGTGGCAGCTTAGTCGTTACCGGGTACCCACATCCGTCGATTACGTCCTCAGTGAGCGGAAATACCATGACGCTCTCGTGGCCGGAAGACTATGCGGGATGGAGCCTGCAGGCCCAAACCAACACCTTGGCGACGGGTCTCAGCACAAACTGGCACACCATCCTTGGTTCGAGCGCGTTGACTTCGACCAACCTGCCGATCAGCGCCGCCAATCCATCCGTATTCTACCGGCTCTCTTACTAAAGTCATAGGGTGCGAGAACACTCATCTTCGCCGCTTCAGGCCGAGTGTTTGCGTTGAACTGCAGTCCTGAATTTTGCCGGATTGAGAGGTAGGTTGGGAGCCGGTCTGCGCGACCGAAAGGTGCGTGGCCCGGCTTTGTCAGGTCGGGATGAGAACACGAATATGACATCACTAAAACAGCATAGTGATCTCCGGATTGAACCGAAAATCTCTGAGGGTTTCACGCTGATCGAACTCTTGGTCGTCATCGCCATCATTGCAATACTGGCCGCGATGCTCTTGCCGGCGCTGAGCCAGGCCAAACGAAAGGCGACGGCGGCGGCATGCTTGAGCAACCAGAAGCAACTCGGCTTGGCTTGGACCATGTATTGCCAAGACAATAATGACAAAATCCCCAACTCGAGCAATTACCCCAATGTGACCGGGGACACACCTTGGCGTTACGTTGACCCACCCGTTCCGCCAGTGACCACAGGCATGCCGCCGGAGCAGGCTTATTTGACAATTTTCCGGGAGGGCTACAAGCAAGGGGCATTTTTTCAATATTGCAATAACCCCGATGTCATCCACTGCCCCGGAGATACGCGTTACAAACTCATGGTGGGCAAGGGGTTCGCCTACGGCAGCTACTCTGGGATCGGCTCCCTTAACGGGAGCCAAGTCACGGACAGTCCCAGCATATTTAATGTGACGAAGGTTAGTCAACTTCGGCGTGTCAGCGAGCTTCTTGTATTTGTTGAAGAGAATGATTCACGCGGGGAGAACTATGGCTCTTGGATCTTCAATTTTGTGGGTGGTCCTCCCCGTTACACGGCTGCGTCATTTATTGATTCCCCCGCCGTGTTCCACGGGACCAGCAGCACTTTCAATTACGCCGACGGGCATGCGTCCAGCCACAAATGGCGGGACGCGGCAACTATCGCCCACGCCGCCAGCATGGATTTCAATAAGTATTCCAATCTGCCCAGCAGCAGCTCAACGCCCAACGATGCGCCGTGGATTGCCCTCGGGTATGCGACATTGAACAACCCCTAAGCCCCGAAGAACGTATTCGTGAGTCTGGCCACGACTATTCAGACCGAGGCTATGAGACAAGGCGCATAAAGCGAGGTCTGCCAATCCGCCTTGCTTCCCTATTTGAATGGATTGCGGGATAGAAGGGGCTGGGCTGGGCTATCTGGGAACAGTTCTCCTGCCAGCGGAACGATACCAAGGGGACATATTGGACCTGAAGGAAATCAAATAATGAAGCAGCTTAACAGATTGATACGCCCAGACAGACGCTGGGGTGGCGGTTGGTTGAAGCTCGCAGCCTTGGCTTGCCTATTGTTCGCGCATCACCGGCAGGGCTTTGCCCAGGCGCTGACGGTTCCCAACGGAAACATGGAATCGCCGGTTGTCACAGCTTGGTCCAGCACTATGCCGGGCAGTTGGACGTGGGCCGCAGGCCCGGGTTCAGGAAGCACCGGTTTGACCAGCACGGGAGGAGCGAATGGCAGCCGGCAAACGCTCTACGGAAATCAGATCGCAGGAACGTTGACTTCGGGAGTTCTGCCTCAAACGGTGACCAACGCCGGAATCTATTCGCTGCGTTACTGGGTCAAACGGGAGAATTCCGGGCCGTTTACACTGACCGCAAAGTCATTCCTCAGCGGCAGTGAAGTCGCCTCGCGTGCCGACGTGATTGCGACGACTACGTGGACGCAATACACGCTGAACTGCAACGCCTCGGTTGCTGACCTGGGGAAGACGATTCGAATCCAATTCACCTTTTCTAACGGCAGCGGTGCGTGGCAGGGCTACCTGGATGAGATCACTTTGGACGCGCTGCCGCCGGGAGTGCCTCTGCCCACGGTGGCGCCGGCGGTTTATCCCTACTACCTCGACCCCGCTACGTATCCGGATTACACGCGTCGGCCGCTGAAGGTCGCGGACTGGAGTGTTTATCAGAATCAACCGCAGTTCGTCGGAGTGCGAGGCGGAGTGATGGACGAATCCTATTTCATAAGCCGTTGGAAACCTTATCAATTCTCCTTTACACCCACCAACTCCGGGGTGGCCACCTTGAAAATCGAGAACGTGGACTGCGACGGCACGGTGCTGGTGGATAATGTCCATTGTCAGCAAACGAGCGGCTCGCCCAAATTGCTGCAAAACTCCGACTTCGAAGGAAGCGGCGGCTGGACTTTGGGGGCAGGCACGGTTTACGCGAACACCCAATCCCACAGCCCAACTCATTCCATTTGCGTGGCTACGAATAGTTCCCTCGACGCCTGGCCACGTCCAACTACCATTCAGGCCGGGCACACCTACGTTTGCAGCGTCTGGGCAAAAACCGCCGGCACGGGCTCGTGGGTGATCATTTTCGGCAATTGGCAGGCGGGCGGTGCCCACCTGTGGGTCAACCGGCCCACCGTCAACAACGCCTGGGAGCAATTCTCTTTCTTGGCTTCCCCGACGGCTCTAACCGACGGTTACAACCAGTTCTCTGTCATCAGTCAACCTGGCGGGCCTTCCATTTACGTGGATGATTTCTCCGTTCAGGAGGCGGTCACGAGCGGGACTAATTGGCTGGCGAATCCCGGATTTGAGACGCCTGATCCCGGTCAAGGCTGGGTGCGCACGGCGGGAGTGAATGTGTATCCGGACGGCTATAACTCGCGGCACTCGATGCTCGTGCGGGCGGGACACAGTCTGCAAACGACCCTCAACCTGCAGGCCGGGCAAAGTTATACGACGACCGTGTGGCTTTCCATTGCGGGCCGCAGCCAGGGCCAGGTGCAAGTCAGCCTGGGCGCGCCCAACCTTGGATCAGCCACGCTGGCTGTGGCCGAAGAGACGACCAGCAATCCCTCCGGCCTCGTCTATTGGCCGAACGTTAATAAGCTCGTGAATGGATTGAGCACCTCGGAACTCAACGCCATGACCAACCACGGCGTGATTCTTCACAATCCCGGTGGCTACGGCCCGGGCGATGCGTGGACGGGCGGCTACGGTCAGGCGCTGGCATCCTCGAATGCGCTCGCGGCCATCACCAACAAATTGGGCAGCCAATACACTGGCGCGGACATCGGCGAACAGGATGCGCGCTTTGCCAACGTCTTCGAGGGGGTGCATGAACCATTCTCCCTGCTGAACCGTTTTGCCAATTACCGGACAACACATCGGTACTTGGGGCAGGTCGGCGACGATTTAGGCAACATCATGAGCCTGCTGGACAACCTCTGGTTTTGGCATTATCC
>CAINDV010000771.1 GCA_903847485.1 uncultured Verrucomicrobiota bacterium | reverse complement strand
GAGGCTCCTGCCGAGCCTCGACGGCAGCAGCCGCGCGCTGGTTCCGAGAGGCTCGGCAGGAGCCTCGCCCTACCGCTGGGCGACTTTTCAAACACGCTCTTAGTGGGGCTTGCAGCCACGACCTGAGAGCGGGGCACAGTTAGGCCGGTGAGTTGACTTAGTAACTCACCGGTGGTGGCGGCTTGGTTAGTGGGCGGCGCGGGCGCAGTAACCCGATGAGTGCGATTAGTGCCGGGCCGTGCGCCAACCGCGCCCGGGGCTCACGGGCACGTCAGATGGCACTTCGCGAAGCCGCGGCAGGTAGGGATAGGGGCCGCCCTTTGCGAGCACCCGGGAAGCGTGTGGGAGCGCGCAGGGGGCCAGGAGATGCAATTAAATGGGATGAGTTATAGACAGAGTTCGCTTGCGCTGGCTCGGTCGCACACTACGCGAGCCCCAGTTCCGGTCACTGACTAAGGCGATCCGGATCTGGGAGACCGCGAATCCCATGCTAATCACTGGGCCGGGGCGACCGTGGTAATGGTCAGGCTCCAGCCTCCGCTCAGGGAACCGCTGCCGCCTTGGTTGTCATCCATGATGTAGAGCCGCCAAGGTCCGCTCGGATTAGTGTTGTTGTAGGCTGACAAGGTTCCCGCGTAAGGCCCGGCCGGCGCCGGCGCAGAGAACACATCCCCGGTCTGGTAGTTGGCCGGTTTGTAAGTCGCAGACCTGAGCTTGCTACTATCCGGAAGCACCGCGGAAGCCGCATCGTCCAAAGTGAGCGTGATCCCCGACACATCTTCTGAGCCGCCGGCGTCGGACATCAGGAGAACCTTCTGGCCACCCGGTCCCACCAGCAGGATGTCTAGGTCGTCTGGGTTGCTGTGCGTTAGGCGAATGAGTCTCACGGTTACCTTGGTGATAGTGCCGGAGAGTCCCGAGACTGACACCGGCGACGGATACACCGCAGCCGGGCCTTGGTCCCGGATGGTGAAGGCGCTGGAGTTGCTAAAGGTCTTGGTGCCGGTGCTCCCGCTGGTCGTTACCGTCAGCGAGGCTGCTGCGTTGAAGCCTGCCCGGCTGGCGGAAATGGAGGCGGTGCCCGCAGTCACACCGGTCGCCCGACCGCCGATCGTCACCGTCGCGACCGCCGGATTCGCGGACTGCCAGACCGCGAAGCCAGTCACATCCGCCGTGCTGACATCGGAGTAAGTCGCCCGGGCCGTGAATTGCTGGGTCTGACCGGCGGTGATGGTCGCGGCGGCAGGTTGCACCGTCAGGCCGGTCATCAAGACCGGAGCCGGAGTAACAGTCAAGGTGCCGTTGACGAAGGTGATGGCGTAGTTGCCGCTGATCAGGCCGCTGGGGGTGATCAGGTAGCTGCCCACGTTCTCGCCCGCAGCGCGGGCAAAGGCCAGCGTGCCGCCGAGCACCGTTGGGGTCTCGCTGTTGACGAAGCCAACGTAGCTCGCCGTGAACGCCGGATCGGTCGCGCCGTAGGTCTTGGTCTTATTGTCGGCGGTCACAGTCAGAGCCGCCTTGGTGATGCTCAGCGCACCGGGGTTGAAGGTGATGGCGTAGTTGCCGCTGGTCAGACCACTCGGCGTGATGAGGTAACTACCGACGCTCTCACCCGGAGCACGGGTGAAAGCCAGCGTGCCGCCCAGCACTGACGGGGTCTCGCTGTTGACGAAGCCAGCGTAACTCACCGTGAGGGCCGGATCAGTCGCGCCGTAAGTCTTGGTCCTGGCATCCGCCGTGACCGACAGTGCCGCCTGGGTGATGCTCAGCGTGCCGGTGTTGAAGGTGATCGCGTAGTTGCCGCTGGTCAGACCACTGGGAGTGATCAGGTAACTGCCGACGCTCTCACCCGGAGCACGGGTGAAGGCCAGCGTGCCGCCCAGCACTGCCGGGGTCTCGCTGTTGACGAAGCCGGCGTAACTCACCGTGAAGCCCGGATCAGTCGCGCCGTAAGTCTTGTTCCTGGCATGCGCCGTGACGGACAAGGCGGCCCTGGTGACGCTGAGCGTGCCGGTGTTGAATGTGAGCGCGTAGTTGCCGCTGGTCAGACCACTCGGCGTGATGAGGTAACTACCGACGCTCTCACCCGCAGCGCGGGCAAAGGCCAGCGTGCCGCCCAACGCGGTCGCGGTGTCGCCATTGACAAAGCCGGCGTAACTCACCGTGAACGCCGGCTCCTCCGCGCCATAGAGGCGCGCAGTGGAGTTGGCGGTAACCGTGAGCGGCCGCTGGACAACATTGATCGTCACTGTGGCTGACGCGCTGGTGTAGGCCTGGGTGTCTGTGGGCGTGAAGAGCACTGACAGAGTCTGGTTGTCGCCAGCTCCTAGAACGGTGCCAGCGACTGGACTATACTCGAAGGTGCCCGGCACATTCGCCGTGGCATTGAGTTGAAGTCCGCTCAATCCAGTCCCGTAAACAATCGCAGCCGGATTGGCCCAGACGAGGGTTGGCGTCGCGGGTGGCGGTGTGCTGACACCCACCATGCTGATGAGGACACCACCAGGGTCACTAACTGTCGCCGTGCTGGTCAACCGGCAGCCGTAGATGTCCGCACCATCGCCGTTGCGGTAATCCTGCCACGCCGCCCAGTAACCCGCCCCGTTACCCGTGACCGCCGGGTGGTAATGGTCCCGTGCGGTACGACTGATAACAAAGCCGCTGGCGTCCATGATGGCACCGGCCGGCGTAAGTCGGGCGCCGTAAATCGCAAAGTTCGCGCCGTCCCGCTTGTCCGCCCACACCGCCAGGCAGTTAGCGCCATCGCTGGCCAGGCTCGGGTTGAACTGGTCGTTGGCTGCGGTGCTGATGGCGATGCCCCCCGGCTGACTAACCAAGCCCGAACCAGTAACCACGGTGCCATAGATATCAAAGTGCGAGTCGCTGCGAAAATCCTGCCAGGCAACCCAGTAGTCTCTGCCATTGGCCGTCACCGCTGGATTGATCTGGTCTCCCGCAGCGGTGCTGATCGGCAGGCCGGCCGGATGGCTTACGACGCCCGCGACGGAGACACTCGTACCGTAGATGTCATACGAGCTACCGTCACGCTGATCCTGCCAGACCACCAAGTAACCCCCGGCCTTTCCCGATACCGCCGGGTTGATCTGGTGGTTTGCCCCGGTGTTGATAGCCAAACCACCCGCGTCTAAGACCGCTCCGGTTGCCAAAACGCGGGTGCCGTAGATGTCAACACTGACGCGGCTGCGCGAATCCTGCCACACGACGAGATAGCCGGCACCGTCACTCGCAACCGACGGCCCAACCTGTTGCTGGCCAGCGGTGCAAATCCGGATCCCTTGCGGATCCAAGACCCGGCCGTCAGTTGTTACTCGCGCACCGTAGATGGAAGGCGTGACCCCATTACGGTAATCGGTCCAGACGACCAGGAAGTCAGTGCCATTGCCGGCGACGGCTGGCTGCGACTGCTGGCCTGGCGCGGCAGAGATGCGAACGACGCTCAGCACCACCCCGGCCCGGTCGAGCCGGGCGCCATAGATGTCGTAGCCGTAACCATCGCGGTCGTCCTGCCAGACAACCAAGGTGGTGTCGCCGTTACTGGCCATCGCGGGGGCGGATTGGTCGTATGGGGCGGGGTCAGTGGTCGCCGCCGAGGCAGGTAGAGCGACCAAACAGAGCAGCGAGAGAGCACCGATCCAGATGGAGGCCAGGCACTGCCGGATTTGCCGTTGAAGAGTAACTGTGGATTTCATAACTCGGAGTTCGGTTGCGAAAGTTGGTTAGGTTGGTAAGTCAGGCTACCGCCTGACAAATCGGGACGTGGAAATTCAGCGGTCGGGTCCACCCGAGACCCCAAGTGGTGACGATCGCCCGCACCGCTTCCACCACGCTCGGCAGGGAGGCTTCGAGGACTGGGGATAGCTCCAGGCCATAGTCAATGACGGCGGGCTGCACGCCCAGCACGGTGATCTCGGGCCAATTGGACTTAGGAACAAACTCCAGCACCGAGAGCAAGCCTAGTTCGTGAAGCGACACCCACAGCGGATTCACTTGAACGTCTTCCGTCGCGCACCGGTAGAGAGTTCCCGGCGCGCCACCGGCGTCCATGGCGTCAATGACCAACACGTGGGACACGCTCTCCAGCCAAGAGACGGCGCTGAAGACATCGGTGCCGACTTCCAGGAGCAACGCCCCCGCTGGCGGAGCCTTGATCAACTCGCGGATCGCATGCACACCAATACCATCGTCGCGCAGCAGGCTGTTGCCCAAGCCAGCAATGAGGCAGGCGTGGTGGCCGGCTGACTCAGGCAGCGCCGGATACGACCGAGCAATGCCCAGATGGTTTGCCTCGAGGAGCTGCATGGTGACAAGGGTTGGGCCTAAGCAGTGGCCAAGGCGGCGGTTCGCCCGGGGACATACGTGGAGATGACCGTCGCGGACTTAGGCGTCATCAGATGCACGGCGCAGGAGAGACACGGATCAAACGAGTGAATGACCCGGAGCACCTCGACAGGTCTGTTGGGATCCTGCACCGGGGTGCCGACGAGCGCCTGCTCGATGGGACCGCGCTTGCCCCGGTCGTCCATCGGTGAGGCGTTCCAGCAAGTCGGCGTTATGACCTGGTAGCGCGCGATCTTGCGATTGGTGATTTGCAACCAATGCCCCAACGCGCCGCGCGGCGCCTCGGTCAGGCCCACGCCGGTCCCACTAGTCGGGGTGGTGTAGGTGGAGTAAGCCGATTGCCCTACGACGATTTGATCGGCCCAAGTTAGCAGGGCGTCAGCGATCTTAAGTGCCTCGAGCGCGCGGGCACGATGCCGGTCCATGACGGAGATTCCGTGCGGGTAATCGCCGTTGATCCACATGCGCGCCAGGGGCCCGGCTTCGTAAGGCTCGTTGGTGTAACGAGGCGCCTTCAGCCAGGAATAACCATTGGCCTTGGGCTGCATGGGCAGGGTGACGCCGTTGGCCGGATTCAGGTTGTTAGTCGAATCGGCGTACCACGAGTGGGTCACTTGCTCGGTGATGGCGGTCGGGTTTACGGGTTCGATCGCGGTGGAACCGGCGGCCGCACGTCCTGGCCGGAAGAGTTTCTTAGTTCCATTGGCGTTCAGTTCGAAGGCACCGAAGGCGATCAGGTTGCCGTGGCCCCGGCCGATTTCAAAGTAATCCTCATAGATTGAGGCGAGCGCCTCAACGTCCGGGAGGTAGATGTTCCGGATGAACGCGAGGAGTTCGTTGCAGTAGACCTTGAACTGGGTGATCTGCGCCGCTGTCGGTGCGGAGGTAAACCCGCCCGGAATGTAGGCCGGTGCCAGGGGCATGCGGCCGCCAAAGATCGCGCCCATTTCGTGCGCCTTGCGAGTCATGCCAAGCGCCTCGACGTAGTGGCCCACGAGCACGGCGGTGGTGGCCGGGTCAATGCGCAGGTCCACGTTCCAGTGCGGCTGCCACGGTGCCATGCCAGGCCCGGCGAGATAGTCCAGGGCCGCCAAGTGGTAGAAGTGGAGCAGGTGCGATTGCACGAAGTTCGCCCCGAGAACTAAGTTACGCAGGATGCGTCCATTGTTCGGGATGGACTTAGCTGCTGCCTGGTCCAAGGCCAGCACTGCCGCCTGTGCGTGCGGAATGGGGCACACCCCGCAAATGCGTTGAGTGATATGTGGCGCGTCCCACGGATCGCGGTTCGCAAGGATGTTCTCGAAGCCGCGGAACATGGTGCCGGTGGCGCGGGCGTCGGTCACCTGGCCGCCTTCAATGCAGACTTCCACTTTCAGGTGGCCTTCGAGGCGAGAGACGGGGTCAATGGTGATGATGGTGGCCATGGGAATAGAGTTAAGCAGGTTGGCGGTTGAGGGCGTTAGTCCCGGGGAAGGTGGGGCTGGTGCAACCGTGGCAGGGAGCGCCAGCGCCGATGCACCAATTGACGCCGTTGTTCCACTTTTGAATCGGGCAGTTCGCCCTGGTTTCGGGGCCGCGGCAACCCAATTCCTTCAGGCAGCGGCCCGGCACACCGAAGGTATTGATCTCATCGGTTTCCTTCAGTGGACAGCGATCATGGACGCTCCTCCCATAGATAGCTGTAGGACGACCGGAGCTATCCAGAGTAATGGCCTGGCCAGCCAGCAACTGGGCAATCGTCCAGACCATCCAAGTCGGGTGCGGTGGACACCCCGCGACATTGATCGTCGGGCGACCAGTGAGGGTCTGCACACTGACGACGCCGGTCGGGTTCGGCGGCGCTGCGGGAATGCCGCCGTAAGCCGCGCAGGTGCCGATGCAGAGGACGGCCGCCGCGCGCGGTGCCAGATCGCGGATGGCCTCTTCGAAGGTTACTTCCACGCCATCATAGGACCACGCATAACAGGCTCCGCCGTTGAAACCCGTCGGGATGCCGCCTTCCACGGCCAGGATGAAGTTACCCGCCTGACGCACCTGGCTGATGATCGCCACCACCGACTCTCCCGCCACGGGGGACAGGTTCGGATGGTAGGCGAGGTTGATGTAATTGATCAGCACATCAGCCGCGTCCGTCGGTGCGGTGGGGCTGATATAGTCGAGGAACGACATAGTGCAGCCGGTGCAGCCGCTGCCTTGGAGCCACAACACAGTCGGGGCGGCGGGATTCGCCAAAGCCCGGCTCAGGCCGGTCAGGTCGAACGGATCAAGGCTGAGGCCGACGGTGGAGAGGCCACAGAATGTCAGGAAGCTTCTACGAGATACTTGTCTCATACGCTGAATTTGTTAGTTGGTTGCTGTTAAAGGAAACCGTTGTCATAAACTTCTAAATCGCCGCGCTGCCACTGTCCGTCACTGGAGCAAGGTGAGCCGTGTTTGTGTTAATGACTGTTAGTCCAGCAACGCCGACGCCTATGTGTAATTCAGCAATCGCCTTGCCAGGTGGGAGCGAGTTTCTCCGGCCTCCAATACCGCCGCCGCCAGCGACCCAACGCGATGAAGAGGCAGGACAGTAGAGGCACTTCCAAAACCCTGTAGGAGCCGACGTAAGGAGGCTTCGGAATGGCCGCAAACCAAGCCTCCTTACGTCGGCTCCTACAGTTTTGAAAGACCTCAGTATTGAGCGATCCCGTGCTTCCGGCCGGCAGGGCGTCTGTCACATAAACGTGACAAAGTCGGGCTTCGGCGAGCCTTGACGGATGGTCAAAGTGAGCGGCACCACGCTCAAACCTCCGCAAAAACGGCTCTTTTGGCCTCGGTCACAAATCTGTGACACGCTTCTGCCGGTTAGTCACATTTATGGGACAGCGGAGCGGCCGCGGGTGGTGTTAGACGATACTCCTCGCTCCCTCGGTTATGGCTCCCCCACTCTGTGTCTCTACGGGGGTTGGCTCTTTTGGGGCGCTCAAGTCCGTGCGGTCAGGTTCTCGCTCCGGCTCCGGAACTCGGCCGGATTGAGGGCATGCTTTTTCAGCAGGCGATAGAAGGTGCCGCGCGGCAGTTGAGCTTCCCGGATGGCGGCGATCACGTCGCCCTGGCTGGTGCCAAGCAGCGTGCGGAAATACTCCTTTTCAAATACGGCCAGGCGCCGTTCGCGTTGCGCGAAAAAGCCGCTGCCGGTGCCGCCCGAACCATGACCGGATCGGGTCACAAGGTCGTCGGGCAGGTCGTCCACCGAGATGACTGGGCGGTTGGACTGGGTCAGGGTCCGCTTCATCGTGTTCTGCAATTCGCGGACGTTGCCGGGCCAGGGATAACTGGCGAGCACTTCCATGGCCTCGGGCGTCACTTCCACGGGGCTGCGCGCCATTGCCCGGGTTAGACGATCGAGAAAATGCCGGACCAGCAGTGCGACGTCCTCGGCCCGTTCGCGCAAGGGTGGCACTTCAATGCGCACCACATTGATGCGATGATAGAGGTCGAGCCGGAAGCGGTCCGTTTTCACGGCTTCCTCCAGACTAAGCGAGGAGGCGACCAGTATCCGCACGTCCAGCGCGATCTCCTGAGTGCCACCTACCCGGCGGATCCGGCGTTCCTGAAGCACCCGCAGGAGCTTGGCTTGGAGCCGCAGTGGCATCTGGGCGATTTCGTCCATGAAGAACGTGCCCTTGTTGGCGAACGCCATTAGACCAAGGCTGCGTGCCTGCGCGCCGGTGAAGGCGCCGCGTTCGTGTCCGAAGAACTCGCTTTCCATCAGGTCCTCCGGAATCGCGCCGCAGTCCACCGGCACGAACGGCTCGTCCTTGCGCCGGCTGCCTTGGTGAATAGCGCGCGCCACCAGTTCCTTGCCCGTGCCGGTTTCGCCGATGATCAGGACATCGAAGTCGGTCGCCGCCGCCTGTTGGACGAGTTCGCAGACTCTCCGCATGCCGGAGGAGTGGCCCAGGATGTTGCCGCCGGCAAAGGGCCGTTCCACCTGCCGGCGCAAGAGCCGGTTCTCCTCCTGTAGCCGCCGGCCTTCCAGCAGGCGGCGCACGCCAGCTTCCAACTCTTCCGGGAGAAACGGTTTGGCAAGGTAGTCGGCCGCCCCCAGCTTCATGCACTCCACGGCCGTCTCCACCGTAGGATGCGCGGTCAGGATCAGCGTCGCGAGCTGGGGATCGTACCGGCGCGCCTGTCGCAACAACTCGACGCCGCTGAGGCCGGGCATGATGAGATCGGTGATGAGCAGGTCAATGCCGCCCGCTTGCAGGCGCTCCAAGGCACGCGCGCTTTGACTTTCGATCAGCACCTCGGTGTCCGGGAGTAGCTGGAGCGCGCCGGCACACACTTCGAGGATTCCTACCTCGTCATCAACTATCAGGATGGTGTTTCTAGTCATGCGGTGTCGGCCTGGTCGGGTGCGGCTGGGCAGGGATCGGCAGTTGCACAACGAAACATGCGCCTTCGCCCGGTGCGCTCCGGACGGCGATCTCCCCCTGGTGACTGCGCACGAGGCCTCGGCAGGTGGATAGACCAAGTCCGCTCCCGCAGCCTTCGGGCTTGGTGGTAAAGAAGGCTTCGAAAATGCGCTCCCGCAGGTCGGCAGGAATGCCCCCACCGGTGTCCTCCACGGCCACGGCCACCCGGCCTGGGTGGTCGGCGGTCGCCCCCGTCGGTGCCGAGACTTTCAACCGGCCGCCGCGGGGCATGGCGTCCAGCGCGTTGAGATAGAGGTTCAGAAAGACCTGCTCCAACTCCTGGGCGTTGGCCTCGATGGACGGCATCGTTTCGGGCAACGCGTCATGGATCTGAACACCGATGCGCCGCGCCTGCGCCTCGATCATGGCGAGGGCCTTGCGGGCTGGCACCCGCAAGTCAAGCTGCTCCCGGATCGAAGTGGAAGGGCGTCCGGAGGCCAGCAAGCTTCGGGTAAGGCGGGCCACGCGATCAGCCGTCTCGGTGATCTTGGTAAGTTCCTGAGCGACGGCGGGCGACATCTCCGCCCGATGGTGGGTCAGCAACAGCCGGGCTTTGCCGCTGATGATGGTCACCGGATTGTTGACTTCATGCACGACTTGTCCGGCCAGTTCACCCAGTGCCGCCAAGCGGCTGGCGCGGACCATGTGAGCCTGTGTTTCCTTGTGTTGCGTGATGTCTTGGGCTAGTTCCACCACCCGGTGAATCCGGCCCGCTGAGTCGGTCAGTGGCGCGGTAGTGATTTGAAACACACACTGGCTGGCGCCGCTGTGCGGTTGGACTGGTGGACCACCCTTCACCCGGTCGAACGCCAGTTCTGTCGCTCGCGCCTGCCCGTCCTGCAGGCACAGTCGGGCCGGACAGTCCGGGCCATCAAGCCTTCGGGTTGCAGCCGAATCCAGGCCCGAAGTGGCGCCAAACCACCGGTGCCAGAGTTCATTGGACCAGCCGGTCTTGAAGTGCGGGTCCAGCACGCGCAAGGCGGTGCCGGTCGTAGCCAGCGCCCGCACCAAGAGTTGCTGCTCTGAGCGCGCCTCCGCCGCCAATGAGAGTAGTTGGCTTTCATGTACACGCAGCCGTTCGGCCATGGTCGCCACGAAGTACGCCGTGAGCAACATCACGGCGCTCTGGAGCAACGTCTGCGCGATCACCGGCCCAGCTTGGAGCGCGACATGGTAGGGCGACGCTCCGGCGGCGCCGGCGGCCAGCCACAGGCGCAAAGAGTGGTGCGCCCAGACGCCGGACCATTCCACCCAAGCCATGAAGCCAAACAGCAAGCTGCCCGCCGCCGCCAGCCCGTAACACTGCCGTTTCGACAGCAGAATGCCGCCGATGATCACATGCAGCACCATCACCATAGCCAGCGGGTTTTCCACGCCGCCCGAGTAGTGCAGGAGCAGGATCAGCATCGCCAGATCCACGTAACCCTGGGTTTGCAGCACAGTGCGCACGCCCCGGCCCTGCCACACCAGCAGCGTGTAGAAAAGGTTGCAGACGGCCAGTGCGGCCACCAACCCTGTCAGTGGCATTTGCGCCGGTGCTGGAACCCAATCCATGACCGCGACGCCCACGAACAAGAGAGTTCCCGCGACCATCACCGCCAGCCACCGCAGCGCAATGAACCAGCGAGCATACAGCGTCATTGGTTGCGTGTCCGCCAGCCCCGGTGGTGCCAGGGGCGCGCGGGCAATTGCCCACTGGGCCAGCCAAGGGGGCGAAACGTGGAGCAGCGCCAACGCCACGACCGTGGCCACCGCCAGCGAGGCGAAGATGCCACGCGCAAGGAGCAATCGAGGCAGCAGGTGGGGATCGGTCTCGGCCAGCCACGCCAGCTCCGCAACCTCGTACGCGCCGAAAACGATCGCCCCCACGCCTGCGGCCAGGAACAAGAGACGCATCCGGCTGAGGGGCGGCGGCCCGGTGGACCCCGGGCCGGCGCTTCCCCGGGGCGGGAAATCCCCGTTACCGGTAGTTCTAATGTTGGCCATCAATTCCACATGTTAGCCTCCTTTCCCCCGCCTGGCAAAAGCAACCTGCCCGAATTCCCAAGCTCGAATGACGAAGGCCGAAGGAAGTCGAAATCCGAATGCTGAATCGTCGGCTCCGACGGTTCGGTTTTGTGCGGAGCCTGGCGCTCCGTCCCCTCAAGAATTCAACCTGAACGGAGCAGTTGAACAACAAAGAACTCAAAGAGTAACCAGCGGTTGGGCCTGAAGCCCGGTGCATTATTGTGCCAGGAACAAACTTCTCGGATGAACCTATACCGCCACCGGCAGTTTCGTTAGCAGCACCGGCACCCTGTCCGGCGGCCCACTGCCTTTGAATTAGGCCCCTCGCGTTCAAAACACCGCTTTCTTGACCCGTCTCTGAAAATGATACGACCGACGAAACGAGGGGCGCGGACAGCGCGGCACTTGACGCTCCGGACGCACCGCCACCAGACTGCCCGCAAAGAGTTTCAGCAACTTATGGATGACCGTGGTCGCGGGAACATCCCGGTACACCAAATCCAACACTTGGTCCTTGATGGCATGATAGGAATTGGCGCGATTGACTTGCCGGGCTTGGGTCGCGGCCGGGCGCGGACGGTCGAGCGCCGCCTGCGCCGGTTCGCTGAGCACGCTCTCCAAATTGGCCAGCAGCAACGCCGCTTGCACATCCTGCTCGATCGCCTCCACCGTCTGCCCGCTGAAATTTTCCAGTTCCAACCG
>CAINDV010000770.1 GCA_903847485.1 uncultured Verrucomicrobiota bacterium | reverse complement strand
GAGGCTCCTGCCGAGCCTCGCCCTACCGGTGGACGACTTTTCAAACACGCTCTTAGGAATCTTTGGAAACCAAGCCACCTTAAGTTGTCTCCTACAGTTGTGAAATCGCCCCAATTATGAACATGAAGACTTACGAACTGACTTCGACCGGCCCGTCAACCAGGCGGGCTTTCACTCTTATTGAGTTACTGGTGGTCATTGCCATTATCGCCATTCTCGCGAGCCTCTTGCTTCCCGCGCTGAGTCGGGCGAAAGAGCGGACAAAGATCATCTCCTGCCGCAGCAACCTGCGGCAAGTAGGCCTGGCCTGCCGGATGTATGCCGATGGGAACCGGGATAAGTTGCCAGTTATCGGCGGATATTGGGCCTGGGACGCGGATAACAAGGCCATTGACCTGCTGCTGGCCGAGGGCTTCAGCCGGGACATCCTTTTTTGTCCGTCGTTCGCCGAGTTCAACCAGCCGAACATCTGGAACTTCGTGCCGGGGCCAGGCGGCTTCCGAGTGCTCGGCTGCGTCCTGGCGCTGGACCAGAGTGGCGCGCTGCATCCAACCAACTGGAATGCCTCGATGACTCCTCCCGCCACCCTGAAGTATGGCAATCTGGAGTACCACCTCACGCCTTCCGGGCGGGAGTTGGCGGCCGACGCGACCATTTCACAAGGCGGCAATTTCAACAGCATTGTTTGCGATTGGTACTACAATGGCGTCAAGAAGAACGCCCGTTCCCCCCACCTCCAGGGGAAGCTGCCGGCCGGCTGCAATAGCGTTTTCCTGGACGGGCATGCGGAGTGGCGTAAGTTCAAGCAGATGAGCCTCCGCACTTGGGTGGGGTCTGACTTTTGGTACTAAGCTGTATCCCGGTGGTGGCACCCGGGCGGACCTTGCCGCCGAGACGCAGCGCGGCAGAGCCGCAACAGAGCAGGAAAAGGAGACAGAGTAATTAGGACATAAAAATCAAAAGGACCCCATTTTTCTGTCCTCCATTTATTCTCTATGTCTGCCCGCAAAAATTGGACTATCGCAGTGCGGAGAACGCGGAGGGACGCCGAATTTGGCAGACCAAGCAGTACTCCCCTTTTGGTGTTCTCCACCGTTTCCCCTCCGCGCCTCTGCGTTTGGACCGGATTCCGTTTTTCAACTGATGGCTGCGGCTAAGCGTGGAACTTGCCTCCTTGGTTCGCTTGGGCCAGCATCCGCGCACTAGACCACTTATGAAGATCAGCCTCCAGGACTTGATGAGCCAGAGCGGCGTGCAGTTCGGCACCAGCGGTGCCCGCGGCCTGGCCGTCGCAATGACCGACCGCGTTTGCTACGCCTACACGCTCGGGTTTCTCCAGTATCTTCAGGCCGTCGGCGACTTGCCCTGGCCGCGTGCCGAAGTGGCAGTCGCGGGTGACTTCCGCCTCAGCACCGACCGCGTGATGGCCGCCGTCTGCCGCGCCGTCGCCGACGCCGGTTACACGCCGTTGAACTGTGGCAAGATTCCCTCGCCGGCCGTCGCACTGTGCGGCTTGGTCCGGGGCATTCCCGCGCTCATGGTCACGGGGAGCCACATTCCTGACGACCGCAACGGCATCAAGTTCAACAAGGTGGCCGGGGAGATTCTCAAGGACGACGAGACTGGCATCCGGCGCCAGGTGGTGGAACTCGACGCCAACCAATTCGCCGCCGACGGTCAGTTTGCCCAAGTGGCCGCGCCCTGCCCGGTGCGGCAGGAGGCGGGCGCAGCCTATGTTCGCCGCTACCTGGACTTTCTGCCCGCGAACATTCTAGCGGGCTGCCGCGTGGGTGTCTATCAGCACTCAGCCGTCGCTCGCGATGTGCTGGTGGAAATCTTTCGCGGACTCGGGGCGGAAGTCACGCCGTTGGGCCGTTCGGAGAAATTCATCCCGGTGGACACCGAAGCTATCCGCCCCGAGGACGTGGAACTGGCGCGGTGCTGGGCGTCCGAACAACGCTTTGACGCGCTCGTCTCCGCTGACGGCGACAGTGACCGCCCCCTTATCAGCGATGAACACGGCACCTGGCTGCGCGGCGACGTGGCGGGGATTCTGTGCGCCCGCTTCCTCGGCGCGGACTCGGTCAGCACGCCGGTGAGCTGCAACACAGCGGTCGAGCAATGCGGGTGGTTTGCGGAGGTGCGCCGCACCCGCATCGGCTCGCCCTTCGTCGTGGCCTCGATGATTGAGGCGTCCGCCCACGGGGCGAAATGCGTGGTCGGCTACGAAGCCAACGGCGGCTTCCTGCTGCACTCCGACGTGCGGCGGGGGGGCCGGACGCTGCGCGCCTTGCCGACGCGCGACGCCGTCCTTGTGCTGCTCGGCGGCCTGCTCCTGGCGCGGCGCGAAGGGCGGACGGTTTCCCAACTCGCCGCCTCGCTGCCGGCCCGCTTCACGGCCAGCGACCGGCTCCAGAACTTTCCCGTTGAGCAAAGCCAGGCCATTCTCCGCCGTTTCAGCACGGGCAGCGACGCAGGCGACCGCGCCGCGTTGGAGTCCGTCTTTGGCGCAGCCTTCGGCCCGGTGGCTGGCGTGGACCGCACCGATGGCGTGCGCGTCACGTTTGCCAATGGTGAGATCATCCACCTGCGGCCGTCGGGCAACGCGCCGGAATTCCGCTGTTATACCGAGGCCGACTCGCCGCCGCGGGCCAGCGAGATCAACGCGGGGTGCATGGAAATCCTCCGGCAGCAGTCAGCGATGGCCGGCGCAATCTGAAGTCCCAAGCCGTGTCCATGCCGTAGGGCAGGCGGTTTCCACTGGGTCAGGCGTTCTGAGGCTGCCCGCTGAAGTTCTTGGGCAGCGTCACGCCAGCCGTTGAGCGCAGACTTCCGCCGCCTCCACGGTGCTCAGGTCATCCGCGAGCCAGTCCGGTTGGTGCGCCCTCAGTTCCTCCCGCGTCGAACCGCCCGTTGCCACCGCGATTACCCTGGCTCCGATAGCCCGGCCACAGCGCACATCGTGCGGAGTGTCGCCGATGACGATAATTTCCTCGCCGCGCAACGGAACGCCGAGCACTTGGCTCCCACGGTCGCGGGCGACGGCGGCGATGCGGTCGCGATCTTCGTCGTCGTCGGCAAAAGCCCCGATGAAGAAGGGTTCCCACAGCCGGAAATGGCGCAGTTTGATTTCTGCGCCGAGCCGGATGTTGCCCGTGAGCAGGCCGAGCAGTGGCGGCGTCGGCAGCGTCTGGAGTTCCTGAAGGAAGTCATGGACGCCGGGACAGACCACGCCGCCACTTTCGCTCAGCAGATGATCGAGCCAGAAGACGTAGTGAGCAAAGAACCGCTGAAAATGGCCGTCGGTCGGCGTGCGGCCGGCCAAGGTGAACATCTGGCGGACGAGGGAAACGTCGGTGCGCCCGGCGAACTGAATTCGCTCGGTGACATCGGGGAGGCCGAATTCAGCGGCGAAAGTCCTAGCAAAGGCCCGGACGCCAGCGCGGTGGGTGTGGACCAGCGTTCCGTCAATGTCGAAGAGAACGAGGCGAACCATGAGTGCGGCGTGGAACGAACCGGCGTCGCTCGCACCGGCGGAGCTTCACCGATTGCCGATGGCGGCCTCCAAGGTGCGGTTCTTGGCGCGTGATTCCTCGGCGAGGCGGACTTTGAACTCCGCCAAGGATTGCTGGAGACGCGTGTCGGCGACGGCGAGGATTTGGACGGCGAGCAAGGCGGCGTTGCGCGCCGCGCCGATGCCGACGGTGGCCACCGGCACGCCCGGCGGCATCTGCACGATGGAGAGCAGCGAGTCGAGGCCCTGGAGCGACTTGCTTTCGATGGGCACGCCGATGACGGGCAGCGTGGTGAATGCGGCGGCGACGCCGGGCAGATGCGCCGCGCCGCCCGCGCCGGCAATGATGACGCGGAGTCCGCGCGCCACGGCGGAGCTGGCGTAAAGTTCCAAATCCTTCGGCGTGCGGTGAGCGGAGATGACTTTCGCCTCCCAAGGCACGCCGAATTCGGCGCAGGTTTCGCAAACGGCTTTCAGCGTCGGCCAGTCGGAGTCGCTGCCCATCAGGAGGCCGATCAGGGGCACGGGCGGGCCGGGAGACGCGCTCAAGCCATTGCCCATTGGTCGCGCAGGAGTTTCACGGCGGCAGTCAGGCTGGTTTTGCGGTCGCCCCTGCAGCCGCACTCGAAGCTGACGAAGTCACCGTAGCCGATAAACTTCAGCCCTTGGAAGCCGTTGACGTAGTTATCGCCCGCGTCCTCGCCCGGCAGATTGCGCGTCTTGCGGCTGGCCATGTGAACGTGGCGCAGGCGTTTGCCTGCGGCAAGGAAGGCGGCCATGTCGTTGGGTTCTTCCCAAGTCATGTGCCAGAAATCGCCCATGACGCAGGCACCCTCGCTCTTGGAGTCCTTGCATATCTCGGCGGCGTCGGCGACTTGACGGAGGAACTGGGATTCCCCGCGGTTCAGGGGTTCGAGCAGGACGCTAGTGCCTGCTTTCTGGGCGTGCTCGCCCAACTCGGCCAGGAGTTTGACAAGCAATTCGCGGGCTTCCCAGTGGCTGAGCTTGGTCTGGCCGTTGAAGGCGGGCACCACGATCATGCCAGCGGCACCGAGGGCACCGGCAGCGGTGAGGATTTCCTTGATGGAGGCGACGGCTTTCTGGCGCTCCGGTTCCTGCTCGGAAATGAGGCAGCCGCCGAAGCCGGCGCAGATAGCGCTGGTCTTGAGCTTGCGGCCTTGGAAGGCCTTTTGAATCTCATCGACGCGCCGCGGCAACCCGCCGCCGCCCCATTCAACACCCTCGACGCCCAGCGCTTCCAGGAAGTCGAGCTTCTCGTTCAGGTTTTTGCCCGGTGCGACGCCGTCCTGGCAGGAGAGCCGCAGGCGGACCGGTTGTGTCGGCGGGCCGGTTTCGGCCGCCGAGAGAGTGGGGACCGCAGCCGCCGCGAGGGTGGTCATGGTCGCCATTTTGAAAAAATCACGACGATTGGTATTCATAGATAGAATGGTTTCCCCCTTGATACCGGAAACACCGGGGGCGTGCAATCAAAAGCGCAACCAAAGTTTCGCCGGTCAGCGAACCGTGGGTTCGGGAACGGCGGGCACCAGTTGGCTCAGACCGGCGCACCGGGACGCGACGACCGTGTTGCCGACCTCCTGCCAGTCGCACTAAACCGCATCTATGCAGCCCGAACCCCGCAGTCGAATGACAAATGACGAATGAAGCCCGAAAACCGAATGACGAATCGCCGTCTCCGGCGGTTAGGTTCGGTGTTGAATCGCGCGCCCCGTCTAACCAGGAATTCAGCGGGTTTCGGGCTTCGGACTTCTTCATTCATTCGTCATTCGCCCTCGGAATTCGGGCTCAGTCGGAACCATGCGGCAGATAGCCCTACCAATGAACTGGAGAGACATAGCGCGGCTCCGCCGCGCTATGTCTTGGCGTTGAAAGTCTTCTGCATAGCTACGGCTAAACGCTGCCGACACGGACAGCCTCGCCTCCTGGTAGCAGATGAAATGCGCGTTTGGGTCTCTGCCCTTGATAAGCGTTGACGGGCCGGCGGAGGGTGTTAGCTTGCGCACCATCGGTGACTGAAGACGGTGCGCCTCTGCACCTGCACCGTGGAAGTATTCCCAGGGCGCGAATGGCCGGGGATGACACTCCATCTCCCCGGTTGCCCTGCTCACATCAGGACCACGGTCAGCAAACATGAAAAACCTGTTATTGATGACGATGGCTGTCTTTCTGACAGTCGCGGGGTGGGCGGCCACGCCGGAGACGGGGACAAATGTCTTCGAAAGCTCGACTCCGCTGAGCGCGGGCTGCCAGCTTGATAAGTTCGTTTTGGCGAAGCTTTCGGCGCTGCACATACAACCCGTTCTTTGCTCCGACGCAGTGTTTGTCCGCCGCGTCTATCTCGACGTCATCGGCGTGCTGCCCAGCGCCAAAGAATCCAGGGAGTTTATTGAGGATCCCGACACTAAGAACAAACGCCGCCTCTTGATTGATCGCCTGCTGGAGCGCGATGAGTTCGCCGATTACTGGGCGATGAAATGGGGCGACATCCTGCGGATCAAAGCCGAATTCCCGGTCAATCTCTGGCCCAATGCGGCGCAGGCGTATCATCGCTGGGTCCGGGCGTCCCTCGCCGGGAACAAGCCCTATGACCAGTTCGCCCGCGAGCTGCTCACCGCCAGCGGCAGCAATTTCCGCGTCGGCCCGGTCAACTTCTACCGTGCCCTCCAGAACCGGACGCCGGAAGGCATCGCGGGCACCGTGGCCCTGACGTTCATGGGGGCGCGGGCCGAGTCATGGCCGAGCAATCGCCTGGCCGGCATGACGGCGTTTTTCTCGCAGATCGGTTACAAGCCCACCAGCGAGTGGAAGGAGGAGCACGTCTTTTGGGATCCACTCAATTCCAGCGCCGTGGCGGGGAACAGCGCCCCCGGGCGCGCCGCTGTCAACGCGGTTGGGCAGCCCACCAACAGTGCCCCGTCCTCGGTGGTCCCGACGCGGACAAACAGCGTGCCGCAGGCGGCCTTTCCCGATGGCGCAAAGATCGAATTACCCCCGGACCGTGATCCACGGGAAGTCTTCGCCGATTGGTTGCTTACTCCTAAGAACCCTTGGTTCACCCGCAGCATAGTGAACCGCGTCTGGGCCTGGCTGCTGGGGCGCGGCATAGTCCAAGAGCCGGACGATATCCGCGACGACAACCCGCCGAGCAATCCCGCGCTGCTGACCTATCTGGAGAAGGAAATGATCGCGGGCCGCTATGATCTGAAGCGCCTCTACCGGTTGATCCTGAACTCGGGAACTTACCAGCTTTCGGCCATGCCCCGGTTTAACACGCCCGAGGCCGAGGCCAATTTCGCCAGTTACTCGCTGCGCCGGTTAGATGCGGAGGTGTTGATTGACGCCATCAACAAAATCACAGGCTCGTCGGATCTTTATACCAGCCCTATCCCAGAGCCGTTCACTTATATCCCGAACGACATGCCGGCGGTTGCCATCGGGGACGGCAGCATCACCAGCCCCTTCCTGGCTTTGTTCGGACGTTCAGCGCGTGCCACTGGTATGGAGCATGAGCGCAATAACAAGCCCGTCCCCGCCCAATGGCTGCACCTGCTGAATTCGAGTCACATCCAGCGCAAGCTCGAGCAAGGCCCGAAACTCAAAGCCATCTTCGATTCCGGCCGCCAGCAGCCAGAGATGGTGGAGGAGCTTTACCTGACGATTCTCTCTCGCTTCCCAACGCCGGACGAGGTGAAACAGGTCGCGGCTTATGGTGCGCCAACCACGCCGGGTAAGTCCGGCAAGGCCAGCGCGCAGAAGAAACGCGACGACTGGCTGGACATTGCCTGGGCCTTGATCAACAGCACCGAGTTTCTCTACCGACACTGAAGACTGAAACATGGCGGGAAAAATAAAACCGTTTTTCCCCTGCCATCTTTCCGCCAAAGAAACCAATATGCCCATCTCTCACTCCTTCCCGTTCCGACGACTCTCCCAAAAAGAATTCGGTCTGATTTTTACGAACACACCTTGACACTATGATCACAAGCCACAGTTCAAACTTAATGGGCCTGAGTCTCAGCCTGCCGTTGTCCCGGCGCGAAGCCCTGCGCGCCGGTTTGTTCAGCACGGCCGGCCTGTTGTTTGCCGACGGGAGGGTATTAAGTGCCACCGCAGAGCCGCCGGTGGCGAAAGCCCTCGCCACGCCGATCACGGCCAAGGCCAAGTCGGTCATCCAGATTTTCCTCTGGGGCGGTATGTCGCACATTGACACCTGGGATCCGAAACCGGACGCGGGCTACGATTACATGGGCCAGTTCAAAACGGCGATCCCCACCAACGTGGACGGCATCCAAATTGGAGAACTATTCCCCAACCTAGCCAAGCAGGCCGATAAGTTCGCCCTCCTCCGGAGCCTGACGCACCGGAACAACGGCCATGAAACCGCCGCCTACCTGATGCAGACTGCGCACGCACCCGGCGAACGGCTGGCTTATCCGAGCATCGGGGCTGTGTTCGCACTGTTCAAGAGTCCGAGCTACAAGGGGCTGATTCCACCCTACGTCGTGCTGACCCAGCCGCAGGGACGGTTTTCCGAAGAAGGCTTCCTAGGTCCAAGACTGAAACCCTTCGCCACTGGCGGCGACCCTAACTCGACGCGCTTTGAGGTAGAAGGCGTCGTCTCCCGGGGCGTCACCGATGCCCGGCAACAGGCGCGGCGCGAACTGCTGAATAGGATGAACACCCTGGGCAACACCATGGCCGACAGTCCCCAGTTAGCCGCTTCGGAAGAGGCCAAGCAACAGGCGTATGAGTTGATTCTGGGCCAGGGCCGGGAAGTGTTTGATCTCTCCAAGGAGAAAACGGAACTGCGGGACCGCTACGGCCGCCACACCTTCGGACAGGACTGTCTGGCGGCGCGGCGCATGGTCGAGGCCGGCGTTCCCTATGTTGTCATCAATTACCCTGGAGGGTGGGATACGCATAGCAACCATTTCGCGACCATGGGGCGGCAATGCCCGCAACTGGACCAGGGCCTGGCCATGCTGCTCCAGGATTTGCACGATCACGGCTTGCTGGAGAGCACGATCGTCTGGTGCTGCGGGGAATTCGGCCGCGGCCCCAAGGTGGACTGGCAGCCGCCGTGGAATGGCGGTCGTAACCACTACGGTAACGTCTTCACCGCCTTGGTCGCTGGCGGCGGCTTCAAAGGTGGCCACGTCGTCGGCGCGTCCGACGCGAAAGCCGAAGAGGTCAAGGATCGGCCCGTGTATCCGGTGGACTTGCTCGGCAGCATCTATGCCTTGAGCGGCATAGACGCCAGCGCGAAGCTGCCGCATCCTATGGGCGCCGACGCGCAAGTGTTGCCTGCCGCTTCCGAAGGTGTGAAGTCCGGCGGGCTGTTGACGGAGATCATCTAGCCAGCTCCATGAACGCCGTAGCCGCCGACATCAGTCGGCGCAAACTCGAAACGATCAGAAACCAGCGCCGACTGACGGCAGCGGCTACTTCACCTATGCCAACAACCAAGCGACTTAGGCGGAAGGTTCATTGGTTCGCGCTTCTGAGTCTGGCCACTTTGCTGGCGCTGGTGCCGGCAGCGCGGGCGCAAGTGCGGCCTTACATCGGTTATGTCTATCCCGCTGGCGGCCAGCAGGGCACGACCTTCCAGATCCGCCTGGGCGGACAAGGTTTGGACGACGTCAACGCAGTGCTGGTCACCGGCTCGGGTGTTACCGCCAAGGCAGTCGAGTATCTCAGGCGATTAAACAACCAGGAGACCCAGTTGTTAAACGAGCAACTGAAGGATCTCAAGCGAGCGACCTCGGCGGTCGCCTCCGCGATGACTCCGATGATGACTGCGGAGACTCCCATGATGATGTCGGCGGCGACCACGGAGAAGACTGCCGCAGTGTCGGGAAAGGATGAGGCTGCGCAGAAGCTGATGGCTAAGATCGAAAAGCGAGTTCGCGAATTCGTGCCAACGCCGGCCTGCGCTTCGCTCGCCAGCCTGGTCATCGTCGAAGTCGCGATCGCTCCCGACGCCGATCCCGGTGAGCGGGAGATCCGGCTGGTAACACTGCGCGGCGTCTCGAATCCGCTCACGTTCCACGTCGGCCAGTTACCAGAGTTCTTCCGGAAGCCCATGCTCAGCGCCACCCTGCAGGTTCTAGGCAAGGAAGCGCAGTCGCTGCGCAAGCGACCAGCCGACGAGGTCGAAGATCGCATCACCATGCCTTGCACCATGAACGGCCAGATCGCTTCCGCCGAGGTGAACCGCTACCGGTTCGAGGCGCGCACAGGCCAGCGGCTAGTGATCACCACCCTCGGCCGGCAATTGGTGCCTTATATCGCCGACGCCGTTCCCGGCTGGTTCCAGCCCGTACTGGCACTCTCCGGCGCGAATGGTAAAGAAGTGGCGTACGACGACGATTACCGGTTCAAACCAGACCCGACCATTCTCTACGAAGTGCTCAAGGACGGCGAATACGTCTTAGAGATCCGCGACAGCATTTACCGTGGCCGCGAAGATTTCGTCTATCGCATCACTATTGGTGAGCTGCCGTTCGTGACGAGCGTCTTTCCGTTAGGTGGACGGGTGAACGTGCCACCGCCGTCTAAGATGAAAGGCTGGAACTTAGAAGAGGCCGAATTGACGTCGCCGGCCGCTGACGCCTCGGCGGGGATCCACTTGGTTGCCGCGAACCGGAAGAGATTCCTTTCCAACCGCGTGCCCTTTGCCTTGGACATGTTGCCCGAATGCTTCGAGAAGGAACCTAACAACGATCCGGCCCACGCGCAGCAGGTAACGTTGCCGATCATCGTCAACGGCCGCATAGACCAGCCGGATGACTGGGATAGGTTCCAATTCACCGCTAAGTCGAACGACACCATCGTCGCGGAAGTCGAAGCGCGCCGGCTCGATTCCCCGCTTGACTCCATGCTCAAGCTTACCGATGCGAAGGGCGCGTTGCTGGCGTTTAACGACGACCACGAAGACCTGGAGTCCGGGCTGAACACCCACCCAGCGGATTCCTATCTCATGGCCAGGCTGCCCGCCGATGGCACCTACTACGTCCACCTCGGCGACACCGCGCGCAAAGGTGGTGAAGAGTATGGCTACCGGCTGCGCCTTGGTGCGCCGCAGCCCGACTTCGCGTTGCGCGTCGTGCCCTCCAGTGTCAGTCTCCGCGCCAAGTCCACCGCCACCGTCAGCGTCCATGCCATTCGCAAAGATGGCTTCGCCGGCCCCATCAGGCTCGCCTTGAAAGATCCGCCACCGGGCTTCTCCGCGGCTCCTGTCACCCTATCAGGCACCCAGACCGTGGCGCGACTCACCTTTAAGAGCGACCTGGTAACCGCGAACGAACCGGCCAACCTCTCCATCGTGGGCAGTGCTAAGATAGGAGAGAGTGAAATCGCCCACCAAGCCGTGCCGGCGGAGGACCGGATGCAAGCCTTCCTGTGGCGGCATCTGGTTCCGGCTCAGGAACTAAAGATACTGGTCTTCGATCCCACCTACGAACCTCCGCCCAAACGTATCGCGCCCATCCGCCCTCTCTCCGCTGTCAGGACCAATGACGTGGTTACGGCCAAGACCACTGTAACAACTAATACCGCCGTCGCCGCTAAGTCTAAGTTCAGCAAGCAACAAATCACCGGGCGCCTGCGGCAGCTCAAGCTCCTCTTTGAAGAGGGCTTGCTCACCGACGGTTTCTACTGCGAGAAGGTCGCGGAGTGCGAAACCGGGCCATGACTGGTATGGAAACTGGCCGTCTGACGGGCCGATTTCAAGAACCCGCACCAACCCACGTGAGCCGGCTCAAACACCCGCGAAAACCGAGCCGGGTGAGGTCCGCTGCTGCGGTTTGAAAGCGCCTCTTGACTGACCGGGTATCGTTAGTCAGCGTGAGGTCAAGCAGCGGTTGCCACGGCCCAGGGGCAGGCAGGCTCGTCGTCGTCTGGACGGTATAGCTCGCGTTGGTCTCGCCGGTGAGTTTGAAGCGATAGACCGGGCCATTCACCGGCTCCAGCGACCGCCGGCACTAAGGACTAACTAATCGCACCGCCCGGTAATAGCCCGCCGAGTTAGTGCCAGTTAGTGGCAGCGGAGTGACTAGATTGGTAACCGCCCCGCGCGTGATCTCTTGCCACGGGACACCGGGTTGCACACTGCCGCGCTCCTCGATGGCACAGGTCCAGCCAGGACGGGCGTAGAGTAGTAAGTCGGGCCTGCCGCCGGTGCCGTGGACACATTCCAGCAGCGGATGCTCGCTGACTACTACCGTGCGACCGGGCTGGCCGGAGGTGTTACCGATAGGCGTGCCGTTCTCCCGCAGGCCGAGGATGTCCTGCACTTCCATGCGCACAAAGGCGGAGGTCTGATTGGGAAGCAGCGAGAAGCACACTTCGGCGAACTGCTTCGGCCCGCGAAGTAATTGGCCAGGCTGCGGCGCCAAGGTAACGACGACTTGCGTAGTGCCCAGTGACACCACCATCGCGCTGCCTACCTCTGGTGCCAGCGCGTTCACGGTGAAGTTCGTGAACCGGCCGGGCGGCACACTTACGGTGAAGATGAAGTTAGTCAGGCCGAAGCTGGATTCCAGCGACACCGGGACGCAACCGCCGCCGCCAGCGGCCCCGACGGTATTGCCCAAGCCGGTCTGGAGACACTCGGTGACGAACACGGCGAACGACTGCGCGCTGCTCAAGGAGCCGCACCCGTCGTCAGTGGCGAGCACGGTGATAACATTGGAACTGCCACCTTGCACACAAGCCGGCGTCCAGGTGAGCACGCCGTTGGTGGGGTTGACTGCCATGCCGATAGGAGCACCCGGAGCGAGGCTGAAGGTGAGCTGTTGTCCCACATCGGCATCTGATGCGCGGTTGGTGAGGGTGAGTGTCTGACCCACGGCCATCAGACGGTTGGTGATTGGCTCCAACACCGGCGCTTGGTTGGGCAGTAGCAGGATGGCGGCTTGGGGCACGGTTGTAGCCGCTTCCACGTTGCCGACGTGATCCCGCGCCACGCTGTAGAACTGGTAGGTGTGACCGCACTGGCCGACGAAGAGGGATTCCATTTGCGGCGTGTTGGCCAGCCAGACCTGCCACGGGCCGCTGTTGTCGGAAACGTAGAGGGTGTAACTGCTGATGCCCGCGCCGCCGTAGGCATCTGCGCCGGCCCAGCGTAGGGGGAAGATGTTGCGGTTTGTGGCCAACGGCAGGGGCAGGACGGTGCTGGTGGGGAGGTTGCCGTCCACCGTGTTGAAGATGCGCGGGGTGTCCATCGGCTCGTTGTAGTCAAAGTAGATGCGGGCCTCGGCGTTGATGATGTCGCCGCTGGCGATGCTGGCCTTGGGTTTGATGGTGTAGGTCACGAAGCCCTGGCCGATGATGCCGTTGGTGTTGGGCGGCAGGAAACCGATGTAGGGGTCCCACGGCAGGTCGCCCGTGGCGGGATCAAGCGAGGTGAATTCCCAGGTGATCTCGCCTTTGGCCAAGTCGAGGCCGGCGACGATGTCCACCACCACGCCCAGGTCGTTGGTGACGTTGACCTGCGTCTGGTAGAAGACCCGGTCAGCGGACACGTCCACCAGATTGGTGCCAAAGCCCATCACGCCCAACCGGAACGTGCGGAGGTCCAGGTTGGTGCTCAACGTCTGCGTGATGCGAACATACTGCGCCGGCGCGAGCGCCTTCACGGCGTCATTCTCAAAGCGTACCGTGTAGTGGAAGGTCTGGTCCGGCGAAATCCAATACTGCGCGCCATAACCGCCCGGTCCCACGATGTCATTGGGGTCGTACGATCGCGGAGGCTGGTTTGTTTTGCAGGAATCCGGGGGATTGGGTTTGCTGCACGGGTCGCAGTAGGCAGGCGGATTTGGTTTCTTGCACGGGTCACATTCTGGTGGAGGATTGGGTTGCTTGCATTTATCGCAGTAGGGAGGGGGGTTCGGCTCCTTACAGGGGTCGCATTCCGCAGCGAGGCATGCTTGATACCCGAAAAACCTGATGCGGGCTTCGCTGGCGGCCTGGTTGTAGCTCTCTAGGGCAAGCGTGGACTGCCAATCAGCTTCTTTGATTTCTGAAGCCAGCGATGCCATGGGGCCGAACCAGCCCTCCGCAACTTTCGCTAGCTTCATGCTGTAGTCGAGGGTCGAGAACATAAGGCTAGTGAGCCGGATCAGTTCCGGATTCGGCTGGAAGAGCCACGGCTTGTCAGCAGCATACTGGCTGGTAGCTAACTCTCGTGCCCGGCCGATTGCGTTCAGAGCTTTGAACGTTTTGCTCCCGTAACTGACAAAGGCTGCGGAAGTTTCGCGAGACACCGCTTCCAAGTCAGAAGCGGAAGTCGTCGAGGCCACCGCACCGGCACCTCCTGCGGCTATTAAGCCACTCGAGACAGCACTCGCAGTATAGGAAACTGCGAGATTCACGGCCTCACCGATTATCGCATCTCTGGGTGCGACTGTTGCAAGAGAAATGTTGGCCTTCAACGATGCCAATGTTCTGGCATAATTCAGAGTTGCGAAGACAGCCCCTGCCGCTGTAGTGGTAAACCGGGACCACCATTCCCCGCGGGCGGCGAGCTTCTCAAGCCCAATCGCGGCGGCTTGGTCGTAACGGCTGTTCTGCATTCCCACCGCTCCTACTACATCTTCAAAATGACTCGTGCATTTCTTTAGATGGCATGCATCCGCTGGGGGCAGAGGAATGTCGGTATGTGAGTAACTCCTTGGGGGGTTCGCAAAGAAGCTCATCAGGTCGAAGAACCAGGTTCCAATGCTGCCGTCATCTTTTCTCATCCTGTGCTGGGAGACGAGCCCCGCAGGCCACGGCGATCTACCTGCCAACAAGGCGGGAGACTGTCCCACCCCAGAGTTGGGCACTGGTGCCAGGCATATTGGCTCTAGAGTTACATCGGAGAGATTGGTGACACCTTCAGCTTCGAGGCGGCAAGGGAGGACACATGGGCCGAAACCCCTCGCGGAAACCCACAAGTTGACAGGCGTGTTCGTCGGTAGTTCGATGGAAAAGACCCCATTGGATCCAACGAGCACTATGCCCAGTGGCAGCCCTGTGCTATCCAGGGCGGTCACCGCGGCTTCTGTGATGGCGAAGCCGGCTACGCTCACGACCCGACCTCTGGCTGATGCCCCGTCCGTAGGAAGTGACAGGTCGATTGCTGTGTCGGTAACCAAGTGGATTCCAAGAAGAGATACGGGGCCGTAGCCGGGCGCGAAGCAAGCTAGGTTGTAGTCCCCTTGGGCGAGGGGTTCCATCGTGTAATGTCCTGTGCCGTCCGCCAGGGTGGTAAGGGTATGTGACTGATTCGAAGAGGCCATCACTACCAGAGTCGCTCCCGGCACCGGTTGACCGTTCGTGCCGAGAACTGAGCCTGCCAGCCGCAGTTGTCGGCTCAACAAGGGTTGGAGCGAGACACCTTGAGAGGCAAGAATGTCCGCATACTGGAAGGCTGCAAGAGTATCGGCAGCAATCGTAGTCACTTTGTAAGTCGCAGGCCAAAGATTGGTGAAAATGGCTCTTTCGCCTTCATGCAGAGCTCGCGTTGCGAGCAATGAGCCGTCAACGCTCGAAAGAAGGACCGTGCTGCCCGCGACATTTGTGCCGCAGGCCATTACTGGCCCGACCTCAAGCGAACCTGTGCCGGCCGTGAAGTCCCGCCGGATCGTATCCCCTGCGTGGACTTCAAATGGGCCTGTTCGTGCGAAAGTTCCGTAGAGGGAATGCGCCTGCAAAGAAAACACGCCTACAGATTTCAGAAGGATCAGGTATCTTCCAGCAGTATCTGTGGCGGCGGAGGCCACTTCATTTGTGCCCGCTATCAACGTGACGGAGGCACCCGCCAGCAGATTTGTATCGGCCAGCCGGACGATCCCCTCAATGCACGCAACTACACCCAGCGAGAAGTCTGTGCGGTACGTGCGGCCGTCAACGTTGGTTACCTGGATCGTCTGGTCTGCGAACATCCCCGCCGGGCTAAGACCTACATGGTACGTGCCGATTGGCAGGCTAGTGAAGGCGAAATACCCGTTCGTTGCTGTGAACGAGTAGGATGTAGCTCCGTCAGGCTGCTCCAAGCGCACTGCGATGCCCTGTGCCGGCCCCCCGCCTGCGGACAGAGACACGTAACCATCAATTGTGGCCCCAAGGAGGACGGTGCAGTCAGGTGCGGAATTCGTGTGGCCGGCAGCGATGGAAACTTGGGCCCCGGAAGCAATCCCATCACCAGGCAATAACAGGGGCCTCAGTTCGTAGGTGCCACCAGGAAGGCCGGCCAGGGTGTAGTTGCCACCTGCACCGATAAACGCTGCAGCGACGAGTTGGTCGTTCTGGAAGGCACCCATGATGGTCGGTGCGTTGCCGCTTGCCCTGCTGTCCACGATGCGCCCACTGATCACAGCGCCCCGTAGAAGCACAACCGGAGGCATCTCGAGAGTGGCTCCGGCGGCGAGTGTGAGGTTGCTAGACCAGTGCGACATGTAGCCGTCCGCGGACACGGCAGTGTGGTATGTGCCGGCTTCAACTCCGTTTCGGGTGAATGTGCCCGCAATACCCGCGATGAAGAAGCCAGAGCTGGTGTTTGTGCTCACCGGGTAGAGGATGACTCCGAAGCTGGGAATCGGAGTTCCGAACTCGTCAACAACGGTGCCGGCAACACGCGCTTCAGCGAGGAGCGGCAGGTTGACCGTCAAGTCGGCGTCGGGTGAGAGAGCGATGTTTTGAATGGTCTTGCGCGCCTTGCCAGCCGCTTCCACAACCAAGGAGTAGGATCCGGCACCAATCCCGGCAAAGGTGAAACTCCCGTCGTATGCCGAGCTCGCGACGGCCGAGGCATTGGTGCCGCCCAGGAGCGTGAGCGTTGCTCCGCGGATGGCCTGCCCGGTGGTTGAATCGTAAACGAGTCCACGGATGGTCGCTCCAACACCCGCGTTAAGAACGACGTTAGTCACCGCCTGCCCCACGTTCACGGCAACGATAGCCTGTTGGCCGCCTGAGAGAAGCGCTCCAGAAGTGCTGATCTCGTACGCTCCGGGGACCACACGAGGAAACACAAAACTCCCGTCCTGGAGAACGGCCGCGTAAGCCATAGATCCCGAGACCGAATTCCGCGCACTCACGGTAACGGAACCGAACTGGATGCGAGGGTTAGGAGCGATGATGCGCCCGGAGATTGAACTGCCGGTAGCGGCGATGGCGCGATTCCACTCGATCTGAAGCCCCAACTCAGGGTCGTGGTTGTCTCCCAACGAAGGCGTCAGCAGTGAGCAGTTGCGCGAGAGCATGGCGAGGAAGTCGCCTTGAGTGGTTCCGGTCTGCGCAATCAGTTGGAGAAAGGCTCGCTCGAAATCCCCATTCGGCAGGTCCCCGGCGGATAAGTGCCTCTTGAGTGATTCCCAATCATACAAGGACGTTGCATCCCTGAGGGGCCGGTTGGCGAAGGCGGTATGGGTAATCGTCTCGAGTCCGCGAAAGGCATGGAAAGTCATAGTCTCCACTTGCCCTGGGCGAATGATGCCCGGCGGTCCTCCATGCGCGTTGATGCCGAGAAAGGTATAGTCGGTGCCCAGGGAATAGTCGCCAGGAGCGAGGCCGAAAGGCACGGTGTTGCCCACAGTCAACAGCGGCGCGGGGGCATCGTTGAGGCCGCTGTTGGCCCACTGGACGGTGAATGTATAGGCGCGGTTCTGGCCGACGGCGCTGGGCGAACTCACCTGCGGGATCACGCTGGGCACGGCGGCTGCCTCGACGACTTCGACAGAGTCCGGGATGGTGACGGGCGAGCCGTCGCCGTTCTGGACGGCTACGGTGTAAAGGCCCGGCGCGAGGCCCCGGAGGTCGAGCGTGGCGTAGAGGCGGGTGCTACTTTCGTAGTAGTGGGCGACGGCAGGGCGATTCACGCCGGCAGGAATGCCGGCGCTCCCATTGGTTAGCCGGGCGGTGCAGGTGCGGTCGAGGTCCACGCCGTTGATGGGGATGGTGAGGTTGCCGGCGTTGCCGCCCCGGCCGAACGTGGTGTCGAACACCAGGAATTGCGACAGGCGGGCGGTGAGGGTGAAAGCTGCGCTGCCGGGCGCGGGAATGAAATCACCGTAGGCCAGGATGTAGTAGTCGCCTTCCCGCGTGTCCGGCACCACGATGCGGTGGTTGGGTTGGAGCGGGTTGGAGTGCGTGAAGTCGAACTCGCTGCGCGTGGGAATGGCCCCATAGCGGACGAACAACTCGTTGGCGGCCATGGGGGCGGCGCAGTTCAGTTCCAGGACCAGCCATTGGCCGGCGGTGACGTGGACTCGGTAGTAGCGGGCCTGGCGAGTGGCGAGTTGATTGGTCGCGGTTACGCCTAGCGCGAGTTCCTGCACCTCGGCGGCTGTTTGTTTGAGCGTGGCGGTGATGTTATTGAACTCATTGGTTTCCGGCACTTGGTTGACGATGTCCGTGCGGATGATGACGTGGTAGTTGCCGGGCAGCACGCCGGGGGCGGGCGCGCTCACGGTGTTGGTGCGGCTGCCGCCGGCGGCCAGGAAGCCGGTCTGGCTCACGCGGGTGAACAGGGTGTCGCCGATGTCCCACTGGTCGTCAGCGGAGAAGTAGAGGGCGTCCACCCACGGGCCGAAGGCGGCGTTAGTGCCTTGGTTGCGCAAGACGTAGGTGAGGGCCATTTCGTAGCCCGCCACGGCGTTAGTCGGGATGTTGATAGTGCCCAGCACCAGGTCGGCGGGCGGCCGAAGCCAGACGGAAACCGGCGTCGCCGCACGGCCCACGTTGTTGTTGGTAGCACCGCGCTCGTTCAGGCGGTCCGTCGAGTCACACCGCACAAAGACATAGAACAGGCCGGAGACCTCGGCCGGGATTTCCAGCCGCGCCGTCTGGGTGTAACTCTGGCCGTTGGTCAGCGTGGTGGGGCGTTCGGCGTAGCCGATGTAGGTGTCCAGGTCCGGCTCGAATTGCGGGTCCTGGGAGAGATAGACGGAGTCATACCAAGTGCCTTCGGCCGTGGCGGGGCCGCGGTTGGTGACGGTCCAGGAGAGGTCCATTGGCTGGCCGCTGTAGCCATCGGCGGGGGAAGTGACGGAAACGACGGAAAGGTCGGGGACGGGGCGCAGGGTGACGGTGAGGGTGTTGGTGGCAAGTAGGGTGTTGTTAGCCTTGTTGTCTTCGGTGACTTCTGTGGCGGCGTCCGCCAGGACGTGGACGAAGAAGGTGCCTTGGATTTCGGCGGGCAGGGTGACGGCGAGGGTGTTGGTGTAGAAGGTGCCGGGGGCGAGGGAGACGGGGTTTTGGCTCACGCCCAGCAGGACGGCGTTGGTGTCTAAGATTGAGTTCGTCGAGAGATAGATGGCGTCGGACCAGGCGGTGGAGTTGGGCGCGGCGAGGCCGGTGTTTTCAACACGCCAGGAGACGAGGAGCGTGTCTTCGGAGAGGACTTGGAGCGCGGACATTCCTGTCCGCTCCCTTACCTCGACCGCCGTCACGCGCAGATCGGCGGTAGTGCGGGTGATGGCGACGGTGCGCGGAGTAGAGGCGTTGTTGCCCTCGTTGGCGGCTTCATAGACGGTGTTGCCGCTGTCGGTGAGTAGGAACAAGCGGTAGCTGCCGGGAGCGACCGAGAAGGGCACGGTGACCACTTCGTTGCTCTCGGTGTAACTAGCGCCAGCGTCGAGCAGGCCGTTGTGCTCGCGGGTGAGCAAGGTTACGTCGTCGCCGTTGCCGGGCGTGGCATCGGTGGACAGGACGAGCCGGTCGGTCCAGCGGGTGACGGCGGTATCGCCGGGGCCTTGGTTGCGGACGGTCCAGGAGACCAGCAGGCTGCTTCCGGCTTGGGCGGAGGATGGGGCCGTCAGACTGGACACGACAAGGTCGGGCGGCCGCGATTCGATGAGGATGGGCGCGGAGGAGGCGCGGAGGTTGTTGGTCTTCAACAGTTCAAAGACCTCGCCGCCGAAGTCGGTTTCCACGATGGCGTAGTAGGGGCCGCTTAGGGCAGCGGGCAGCGTGACGGTGAAGGTGTCGGTGTAAGCCTGGCCGGCGTCTAGGCCGCCGAAGTGCAGGAGGGTGTATTGCGGTTCGCCGGAGAAGATGGCGGCACTCGCCAGAGTGCCGCTACGGACGGCGGCCACCGCAGCGGTGTTGGTGGTTAGATACAGGCGGTCTTCCCAGAAATAGGTGAGGAAGGTATCCGTGCCGCGGTTGGTGACGGCGCAACTGACGCTCAGCGGGTGGCTGGCCAGGGCGGTGGCGGGTGCGGTGACTTGCGACACAGCCAGGTCCGGCGGCGGGGTGAGGGTGATGAGGATGGGGTTGGCGGTGACGGCTACGTTGTTCGTCTCGAAGACATACTCGAAGACCTGGTTGCGGGCGTCGGTGTGGACCAGCAGGTAATAGGAGCCGCTCAAGGAAGATGGCAGGGGAATGGAGGCAGAGGAAGGGTAGGACTGGCCATTGGTGAGCGCGCCGGCGTGGGAGAAGGAACCTAGCAGGAGGGCGTTCGTGCTGAGCGTGGCAGTAAGTGAGAGATACACGTCATCCGCCCAGTCCGACTCAGCGGTCAGACCTGGTCCGGCATTGGTGACCACCCAACTTACGGCTAGGCTGGTGCCGGAGAGCGCGTTGCTGGGCGCGGTGATGGCGGCCACCTGCAAATCCGGCGGTGGCGTGAGCGTGATGGCTACCGGGGCGCTGGCGGTGGTGTTGTCGTTTTCAAAGACGCCTTCGTGTACCCGGTTGTCGGCGTCGGTCTGGACAATGAAATAGCGGGTGCCGCTGAGACCCTGCGGAAGCGTGGCGGTGAGGCTGCTGGCGTAACTCTCGTTGGTGCCCAGAGGACGCGGGCGGGTGGCTCGGCCCAGTGGTAGGGCGGTGCCGTCCAGGTTAGTCGTGGCGGAGAGATACACGGCGTCTTGCCATAGGCCGGCGGCGGTGCTCCAGGTGCCGGCGTTGGTCACGGCCCAAGAGATAGTCATGGGCTGGCCGGACTTGGGACTGGCGGAGGCGCTCACGGAGGCGACGCGGAGGTTCGGCGTGGGGATGCGCAACAGGCGCATCGGTTGGTCGGAGATGCGGGTGTTGTTGATCTCGTTCGACTCGTCTATTGCGTTGGCGGCGTCGGTGGCTACCACCCACCAGTAATCGCGATCCGGTACCAGGTCGGCGGGTATCAGGATGCTCTGGAAGCGCGGGAGGGATTGGTTGGTTCCGAGCGGGCCGCTGGCGGGGAATTCGCCCAGCAGGCGGCCGTCGGTGCCGGCGGCATTGGTGGCGAGATAAACGCGGTCCACCCAACCGCCGGGCGTGGGCGCGGCACCTTGGTTGAGGATGGTCCACGCGACCGGTTGGGTGGAGGCGGCGAGGGCTTGCAGCGGCGTGTCGAGGGTGGCCACCGTGAGATTGGGCCGGCGGGTGTCCACCGTGACCGGGCCGAAGAAGGCGACGTATTCGACGGCGCTGGCGGGCGGGGCAAACAACGTGCAGCCGGCGGCGAGGGCGCAGAGCGCCAGGCGGAAGGAGGGGTGATGATGCTTCATAGGATGTTCAAAATCGGTTTAATAACTACGCCTAGGCCGCCGGGACTTTCGCCGGGGACAGCTCCCCGGCTACCGGCCCCGACGCCGTTTCCTTATTCGTTCCCTCCGGCGGGGCCGGAGAAAACAGGCGGCGACCGGTGGGCTTTCGTTCGGGACACTGCGGCAGTCCGTGGACTGGCGCACTCCGCCCGCTCGAAGCGGACCGGTGTTGCCACCCGCCCCCTTCCGAATCCCCCTGACACACCGAAAGCCAATGTTGTTGTTGGCGTTGTTCGGATTGTTGTTGTTGCGATTGGCGCACCGCGCGTTGTTGGCGTTGTTGTTCCAGTTGCCGCCGCGCAAAACACGGTTGCTCACGTTCCGGTCGTACCCAAAGCATATTTCAACTCCTGTTTGACTCGTTCAATCAGCGGCCCGCAGTCCGCCTGCGCCGCATGGCCCCGCCAACTGTTCCAGCGGCACTCCAAAGCGTCCTGGCTCAGGTCGCCGCGCCGGAATTGCCGCACATTCCAGCGCAACCGGCGCCGCGCGTCCGCCACGTTTTGCCGGCACAACCGCCGTTGCCCCGGCCAGATCCGCTGGCCCAGAAACGTCACCCCGCCGCGCGTCGGAAAGGTGCGCGACTTCCGCTCGTTCAACCGCAGCCGGCCCGCCGCCAGCCGCCCCGCGATGGCCTCGCGCCACCCGGCCAACTGCGCCTTGGCGTGGCTGAACAGCAGAAAATCATCCACATACCGCACATACCCGGCGCAGCCCAGCGTCTCCTTCACCCAATGGTCAAACTCCGTCAGATAGATGCACCCGAACCACTGGCTCGTCAGGTTCCCGATCGGCAGCCCCACCCGCCGCCCCGCGGCGTCCACCAGGTCGTCTCCGGCAAACACGCTGCACACCGGTTCCTGCCGGTTGCTGCCGTCAATGATCGTCTCCAGCAGCCACAATGTATCGCGGCAGGCAATCGTTTTGCGGAGGACGCCTTTCAGTATCGCGTGGTCCATGCTGGGGAAAAACTTCCGCACATCGCACTTCAAGACATAGTCAAACCGGCGGCAATACTCCTGCGCCCGCCGGATCGCCGCGTGCGTCCCTTTGCCTTCCCGGTTCGAGTACAGGTCAAAGACCATCTTCTTCTCGAACAGAGGCATCACCACGTTGCACAGGGCGTGGTGTACCACCCGGTCGCGGAACGGCGCGGCGCTGATCATCCGCGTCTTCGGGCGCGTGATGATCGTCTCCCGGTACGGGCCGGGCCGGTAGGTTTGCGTTACCAGTTCGCGCTGCAATTGGAGCAACTCCGCCTCCCGGTTCGTGCGGAAGCGGCCTATCGTATCCTGCCTCCGCTTGCCACGCTCGGCCCGCCACGCTGCCCACAGCAGGTTTTCAAAGGAGCAAATCTCCGGGTAAAGCTGGTTGTGCGTTTTCATGGCGCGGCCGCCCCCACCGGAGCGCCGGTTTTCAACCGGCTGGGCGCGTGGCCCGGCGGGCTAAGCCGGTTGGAAACCGGCGCTCCGGGCGGGCCGGACACCGCTTTCAGCCAGCCGCCGATCATCCGGCCCACTTCATCCAGCTTCGCCGCCAGCACGCCGAAAGTGTGGGTGCTGAACAGCTTCAACCCATGCGCCAACCGGACGAGATGCCGCGCCACCTCCAGTTGCAGGTTTGCCTCCAGCAGGTGCCCGCGCTTGTCCCGGTTGTAGTAGGCCCGCAGGCAGCTCTCCTGCACGTCCAGCACCTTGGTCTCAATCCGGTCGCCCAGCACGAACTTCTGATCGCGCGGAAACTTGTTTAGTTGCGGCAGCAGATACACCAGCAGGTCGTGCAATTTCAACAAGATGTTGTCGCTTTCAGCCATGTTTTTCCTAAACATTTTTGCCGCTGCGCGGGCTTTTAAAAGGGTAAAAGAGTAAAAGAATAGAAACTAAAGCCCCCTGACACACCGAAAGCCAAAGTAGCCGCTGGCGACGCCCGGATTGTAGTGGCTGCGATTGGCGCACCGCGCGCCGTAGGCGTAGTAGTCCCAGTAGCCGCCGCGCAAAACACGGTAGCTCAAAACTCCGCTCGGTCCACGCGGGTCAGTCGCCGGCGCGGCGGTGTAGCTCCCATACCAATCCCAACACCACTGGTACACATTTCCCGCCATGTCATACAGCCCATACCCGTTGGGGGGAAAGTAATCCACCGGGTTGGTGTAGGGATATCCGCCCGCTTGGAAGTTCGGATGGTAGCCCCGCGTCGGACTGGTGTCGTATGTGTAGCTGGAGTCACTGTAGTAGTTGGCGTTGCTATGCGTGATGGTGTTCCCCCACGGGAACCGCTGCCCGCTGACGCCACCCCGCGCCGCCTTCTCCCACTCGGCTTCCGTCGTCAGCCGGTAGCCGCTGCTCCACTTCACCCAGTCATTCTGCACACCCACCTGCCCCGTGCGGTACACCGTGGTCTGTGCCGCGCTGGTGTAATACGCCGGCACCAGCCCCGCCTTCTCGCTGCGCGCATTGCACCACTTCACGCAGTCCCACCAGTTGACGGTATGGACGGGATGGTTCGTGGCCTTGCCGGAGCCAGCGTTGTCAAAGCTGTAGCCGTTCGTCAGCGCCCACGTCCGCACCTCGTCCCACAGCGCCTTGGTCACGTCGAACTTGTCCATGTAGAAGGCGCTGAGCTGGTTGGTGTGCAGCGGCAAGGCGGCGGATATGCCATCCAAGGTGTCCCCCATGACGAACGACCCGGCCGGGATGAGCACCATACCCGCCGGCACGTCGGAGGCGGAGAGGCGGAAGAAGACGTTGGTGGAGAAGCGGTCGGGCATGTCCCGCACGGCGTCCCACACAATGAGCTGGTTGGTCCCCGCCGTGACGCCGTAGCCGACCGCGCCGGTGAAATGCGTGGCCGGCAGGTCGTAAGTATTGCCGGCATTGGTGGACACGGCCACCGCCACGAGCAGCGGATTGGTGGCGGTGGTGCTGAGGTCGTAACGGAGGTCCACCAAGTTGGTGCCCGCCCGCTGACTGATGCGGACATTGGAAATCCCCTCCGCCGCCGGGAGCGTGGCGGCGGCCAGCAGGGTGAGCGCAACCACCAAGGCGAAGAGCGGAGCGCGGGTTGGAGCGCGCAACGGAGCGCGGACATTCCTGTCCGCTTGGAGAGCGCACACCGGCACCGAGCGGACAGGAATGTCCGCGCTCCTTTCGTCGGGGTGAACCGGTTGGTCCGCGACTACCGCCGCCACCACACACGCTGGGACCATCATTTGTTCCATTTTCATAATCTTACTCCGGCTGTTCGCGCGCCCGTTCCCGGCCCGGAAACCACTGCCGCGCCCGGTTCAGCCGCCACGACGATAGGCTTCCGTGAGGAGGGCGACAAGGCTTTCCGCTTCACGGCCATTTTCCTTTTGGCTGGAAGCGCGGACGTTCCTGGTTCGCTGGGGGCATGCGCGGCGGCGGGAAGCCGACAAGAATGTCGGCGCTCGTGCGCCTGGGATGGCGTTGGGATGGGGCGGTGGAAGTCCGCCTCTGTGCGGTGAAGAATCGTGCGGTATCGGACCGTAACTGCGTCGTGGCAACACGGGGTGGAGAGCCACGGAACGAGAACGACCAGTCCGTAACACAGGGCTGCCTGCGGGCCGTCTGCCGTGAACTCGATTCGGTCGGCGTGGATGGGCGAGTCTGCGAGCGAACGACGAAGCCTGTAAAGCGGGCGATAGGTGAGGAACCGAATCGCCGGACAGCCGGGTGGTCCCCGGACGACACGCTGATGGTTGGAGACGGAATGGCCGGCAGTCCCAACGAGGCAACCAGGGATACCCGCCAGTGCTGGCGGGCGGCCAGGGCCAAGAGTCCAGCCGCCGGGCTGGCGGGAGTCATACCATTCACGGTTCGCAATTGCACCGTATTTAGCCTTGGTATGGTGCAATCACGAGGCGCAAATGGTATCAGAGCGTCCGTAGTAGCTGGGAAGCGGGTAACGACCGTGGAGCAAAGGGAACGCAGGAAGGTGGAAGTGTG
>CAINDV010000769.1 GCA_903847485.1 uncultured Verrucomicrobiota bacterium | reverse complement strand
CAGGAGGTAAGCACGACAGGCGGCGTCCGTGACGAAGCGGCGCGCGAACGCCAGGATCGTTGTGGGGTAGTCCTCAATCATACCCTACACTACAGGTAGGGGCAGGTTGAGTCAATTGGCGAGCCCAGCTTCGGAATTTGGGCTGAAAGCTGAAAATGGAAGCCATGACTCCCGCCAACCCATTTCTGCTTTCTGCTTTCATCTTAACTCGTCGTTGCACAACGCCTCTCGCCCGCTAGATTGCCCGCGCTATGAAACTAGAAACCCTTTGTCTGCACGGCGGCACGCAACCGGACCCGACCACTTTGTCCCGGGCGGTGCCGGTTTACCGCACCAGTTCCTTCGTCTTCAAAAGCGCCGAACACGCGGCGAATCTTTTTGCTCTGAAGGAACTCGGCAACATCTACACCCGCCTCCAAAACCCCACTACCGACGTGCTGGAAAAGCGCGTCGCGCTCCTGGAAGGTGCTCCGGCTATGGGCGGCCTCGCCCTCGCCTCCGGCACGAGCGCGGTGTTTTACTCGATCATCAATCTCGCCGCCGCTGGCGACAACATCGTCTCCGCCCGCAACCTTTACGGCGGCACTTACACCCAGTTCAGCGACATCCTGCCGGCGCTCGGCATCACCGTGAAGTTCGTGGACTCGAACGACCCACAGAACTTCGCGGCCGCCATTGATGGGAAAACCCGCGCCCTGTTCTGCGAAACCGTCTCCAACCCCGCGCTCGAAATCACCGACCTCGACGCCGTCGCCAAAATCGCCCACGCCCACGGCCTGCCGCTGATCGTGGATGCCACCTTCTCCACGCCTTACCTCACGCAGCCCATCGCCCACGGCGCGGACATCGTCGTGCATTCGCTGACCAAGTGGCTCGGCGGACACGGCGTCGGCCTCGGCGGCATCGTCGTGGACAGCGCCAAGTTCGACTGGTCCGCCGGCCGGCACCCGCTCTACACCGCGCCGGACAACTCCTACCACGGCTTGCGCTGGGGCCTCGACCTCCCCGATCCGCTGCGCCCGTTGGCTTTCATCCTGCGCATGAGGACGGTGCCGCTGCGCAACCTCGGCGCCTGCATCGCGCCGGACAACTCCTGGTTCTTTCTCCAAGGCATCGAAACGCTGCCGCTGCGGATGGAGCGTCATTGCTCAAACGCCCTCGCCGTGGCGCAGCACTTGAAGCGGCACTCCGGCGTGAGTTGGGTGCGCTTCCCCGGCCTCGCCGACGATCCTGAATTCGCCAAGAGCCAGCAATACCTGCGTGGCAAAGGCGGCTCGATGGTCGTCTTCGGCATCAAAGGCGGGAAAGCGGCGGGGCAGAAGTTCATAGAGTCGTTGAAGCTCCTTTCGCACCTCGCCAACGTCGGCGACGCCAAGAGCCTGGCGATTCACCCCGCCACCACCACGCACTCGCAACTCGACGAAGCCGCCCAACGCGCCGCCGGCATCACGCCCGACCTCGTCCGCCTGAGCATCGGCCTGGAGCACATTGACGACCTCCTCGCCGACCTGGACCAGGCGTTGAAGGCGGCGGGCTGAGCCGCGCGCCGGTTGGGCTGTGGTATCGCTGTGCCGTGCGGCCCGGGTCCGTCTGGGGTTCCGTTTCGCGTTTTGACTTTCATCGTACCATGACTTCGCAAAAACGTTGCTTCGGGTTGCTACGGCGGCGGCGCTGCTGGCTCCCGACCTGGCGCGGGTGGGCCGCGCTGGTGCTGAGCGTGGCCGCCGTGCTCTGCTTCGCGGTACGCGCGACCTACCCGTTCCTGGCCGTCACCGAGCCGGTGCCGGGCGGCATTCTGGTAGTGGAGGGCTGGTCACCGGATTACGCGGTGACGGAGGCGGTGGCGGAATTCAAGCGCCAGCCTTACGAAAGACTCTGCGTGACAGGCGGGCCGCTGGAGCGCGGCGATTTGCTGTCCGCTTTCAAGACCTACGCCGAACTGGGGGCCGCCTCGGCGGTGAAAATGGGGCTGGCACCGGCGCAAGTGCAATCGCTACCCGCCCCGGCGGTGCGGATGGATCGCACTTTTGCTTCGGCTGTGGCCCTTGCGCGCTGGCTGAAGGAGCACGGCACTACTCCCGTAAAAGTGAACGTGATGACTCTCGGTGCCCATGCCCGCCGCACCCGGCTGCTCTTTGAGAAGGCGCTGCCCAAGGAAGCGTCCGTCGGCATCATCGCGGTGGAAAACCAGGATTTCGATGCCAGTCATTGGTGGCGCTCCAGCCAAGGCGTGCGCACCGTGGTTGGGGAGATCATCGGCTACGCCTACGCGCGGCTGGTGTTTTGGCCGGGCAAGGAATAAGCCTCAGAACTCCTTACCCCGTGGCATTGATCTGGGCCGCCGGGTGAAGGCACGCGGCCTAGTGCGCCTGCGAGGGCGAGGGAATAGGGCGGTGTCCAACCAAGCGCACTCGCCGGCGACACTTGTTTGTGGTCGGCCCAAGTGTTCGCAGCCCAAGCCGGCCGCCGGTCTCAATGCGACCGGAGCCGATAGAACCGTGTGCCGCTCGCCACCGGGACCAAAAGCGCACCGCCGGATGGTGGCGGCGTAACGACCGTCCAGGTGGGTGTGGCGAGGGATGTCGTCGTTTCGAGGACACAGCCAAGCTCCGCTGGCCACGTCACCACGACGGAGTTTCCAGCCAAGGCTACGGTTAGTCGTCCGCACGCGGAGACAGTCGAGGCCGCCGGAAGCACGCCGGCTTCCAAACGGTAGCCCGCGCTGGAGGAAAGCCCCGGCGCGGGCTGACCAACGACCGCGTCAAGCGAGTAATGGCCACTGGCGGCCGTCGTGACGCCACCGGAACTCACGGCGGCACCGGTAATGCGGTAGTGGGGAGAGTTTTGCGCGCAAGCCGCCGAGGCGAAGGCGAGCACGGCGAAGAGAGTTACAGCGAAAGTATTCATGGGTGGTGGCCTTTACTTGGCACCGACTACTGTCCGATAACAACTGGGCGATCGGGAATGGCCGTCAGGGTACATGGCTCGGTGATGGTAAACCATGGGTGCGGCCATCGAAGTGCCCAGCTTGTGCCAATTTGAGTGATACGGGTCAACGAAGGAAGACATCACCATTGGTTGCCTCCATTATCATGGGCTTGTTTAGCAGGAGTTGGCTTTCGTGGTAGTCGCCAGCATGGATGTTTAGGAGCGTACAATCGGCCGCGTTGGTGGACGCCTGACGGACGGTTTGAAATGGGTGGGATGCCGAACCATCCCGCGCCCCGGAATTCCGCCAATCCACAAAAACGGAGGGGCCCTGCCACTCCTCCTTCAACATCCAGATGTCTTCATGATTGGACCCGAAGCCGCCGAATTGGACCATCTGTCGCAGGCGGGTGTCATAAACCATGGCCCCTCCCTCGCGGGGGCAGCAAAAAAGGTAACTCATCGTCATGTCCTGCCAGTTCGCTCCATCCCATTCCCAGCTTTCACGATCATTCACAAGCGGGTAGTTGTCGGAGGGATGCTGTCCGCACTGCAACAGAACCACTTTCCGTATGCTGTCATAAGCAAGTGTGTAGAGCTGTCGCGGGGAGGGATGCGCAGACGGGTTGAGCTGCGCCCAGGCTCCCAGATGGCCGTCCCATACCCAAGTGTCACCAAACTGGGCTACGGTATTCTGAGTCCCACCAAAGAGCAAAGTTCTATCCCGCGCGGCATCAAAAACCATTTGGAACCAAAAGCGGGAACTTGGCCCGTTACCGGCAGGATCTTGCGAGCGCAAGAGCCAAGTCCGAGCCGCGCCATTGTATTCCCAAGTGTCTCCCTCCACGAGGAAGACGAAAAGGCCGCCGTGCATGACGTGCGCGCGACGCGCGCTGTCGTAAGCCATTCCGTGATACGCGCGCGGCGACGGCGATGCGCCCACCGTCGCCACCAGCGACCAGTCGCTGCCGTTCCATTCCCAGACGTCGTTAAAGCATGTGGTCTGTCCAGAAATCTGCGCGCGCCCTCCGAAAAGGACGGTCACACCACGAGCCGAGTCGTAGGTCATGGCATGCCCATACCGCGCCGAGGGAGAATGAGCGGGAAACTTTTGCTGCCAGGCCAGGCCGTCAAATTCCCAGGTATCTCCGTAAGTTGCGTTTGTGTCCGAAACAGAAGAAGAGTTCACATCAATGCCGCCAAAGAGGACGCTCACGCCGCGAGCTGTGTCATAAACCATCGCGTGTCTTTGGCGGCCAACGGGCGTGGGCGTCGGCGTTGGCCACAACATGGACCAATACCGTCTTACACACTGCGATTGTCCGAATCCAGCGCTAGCAGAGAAAAGGAAAAGCAGGAGTGGAACAAGCCAGGATGCGGCGACTCTGGCTGAACAGTTCGATTTCATGGGAGTCGTTGGGGATGATTATCGTCGAAGGCGACCGCTGCGTCTTTGGGAATATCAGCCGACCCCGTTGGGATTGACTCGTCCAGGTCGCGACCGCCATTGATGGAAGTGGCGCAGGCGCGCGTTGCGTCTGCAGTTGACAACGCGCGCACCGTCCGTGATCGCTTGATTGACCAGATACTCGCGACCGTCACCAGTGCGGGCGAGGCGACTGGCAGCACCCACCGTGGCCCCCGGGGCAGCTTGAGCCGGCAGCTTGGCGGTGGCAGAAGGACTTTGCGCGAACACCGCTGCCGCGAAGATCAGTGCGCAACTGAAGCCGAGGGTGGTTTTCACAGGTGGGCGATGGAACAGGTTATTGCAGACTGACCAGCACGAGCACCAAGCCTTTGCCTGTGTTCAGCGAACTCATGGCTTTGCCGAGAATCGCTCCCTGGGCGCGGTCGTGGTCGCAAGCCTTCATGGCGTGGCCGGGAAGGTCACTGGTAGTGAGCAGATCGCCGGGCTTGATCGATGCGCCGGTGGCGTCCGCCTTCACATAGACGCGGCCGGTGAGCGCGACTTCTTGCGTGCCTTCCAGCGCGCCTTGCTGGTGCAGGGAAAGCCCAGGCTTAATCCCGTTGGCACCGCTGACAATGCCGGCAACGTGAGTGTCATAGGCGGCAACGGAAAGTTTGAGTTGACCGGTCTGCTCATCATCAATCACCACTACGCTGCCGGGTTCGAGCTTATCCTCTTTCACCGGGAACGGTTCGGCTAGGTCGGCCCCGCCTGTGATGCGGAGGACCTTGACCGACACCATGCCGGTATCGTCCCACCAGAGTGCCGACTTTTGCCCGCCGCGGGTCGTTCCAAGCGCGCCGCCAGCCCAACCCCAGAGGACTGGCCCATCGTATTCCACGCCCGCCCAGGGCTTGCCGGCGCCGTGCCAGCCGACACCATGCATGGGATCGCCGTGGCTGCGGAAGAAGATGTTCCAGTCGTTGCCGCAGATGGCATTGTGCTGCGAAAGCACACCGTTAAGTTCCAGCCGGCCTTCGACCTGTAGCGCGGTACCGCCCGCGAGGTTGGCGAAGTAACCACCGCGTCCGTCGGCACGATTGGCAGTGCCTCGGACACCGTCGCCGTATTCGCTGATACCAAGAAGACCTGGCTCGTTGTAAACGGCATAGCCATAAACCCCGGCACCGCCGTCTTCCGGGAGAAAGCACGGAAAGCCAGGCTGTGGCACGCACTCATCGTTGCGCCCTACCACGCCGGCACGAGAGCCGCGCTTGGACACACCGATGATGCCTTCGGCGTTTTCACTGATCCCGAGCACGCCCACGGCCCCAGCGGAGGCATAGCCGAAGACAGCTTGGCCGCCGGCACCGTCGTTGCGACCCAACACGCCGGAAGAACTGCCGAGCGTCTGCCCAAACACGCCCAGGCTCTTCTGACTGCGGCCAAAGATAGCCCAGGCATCGTTGGAGCCGCTGTTATCAACGGAAAACAGGCACGACGGCAGCGCGCCCGCGCCGCTGAACGGCAGGGTCAGGCTACCGCCACCGCCGCCGGACGGAGTAAGCCAACTTAGGCCCGCGCCGTTGAAGCCAAGCACCTGCCCTACTGCCGGCACGACTGGCACCGCGAGCTTGTCCGCGCCGACGCTGTCCGGGGCAAGCTTCGCGGCCGTGATGCTGCCGGCAGGCACCATCGCGTTAAGCGCATACGGTACCGAGGCCAGGCGGGTGTCGGGTTGCAGTTGTTCAAAACCCTGCACGCCGTCGCTGAACCACACGCGCAATTTCAGGTCGGCATAGTTCTCAAACACTCCGCCGGGGAAGGGAGACATCACCGCCGCCTCACCGAGCAGGGTCACGAACAGTCCATTGGCGACATTCAGGGGCACCGCTGTGTCTGGCTCGGTGCCATCGGGATGCGTGCCGTCGTTACTCCAGACCGACAGGCCGGTGGCTTCCCGGATCAGGGAGAACTTAAAAGTGCCAGCACCCGTAAAAGGCAGCCCGTCCACGCTGACGCGGCCTTGGTAGGAAATGAACGGCGGCACCTCGGCGCGCAAAGACAGGAGCACGGCGAACACCGCCAGGGCGAAGGCCGCACGGCGGACAGTGGGGAACACAGAGCGTGTAATCATGGGGTTGGCAGGTTGGTTGGTTGTCGGTGCTTTGAACGCGAGCATAGATATGAGTTCGACGCTTGACCCACCGCAGTTCCGGCAAATTGCCTTTGCGTTGGGATCAAGTGACGCGACTTTACGCCTCTGCGGGCAAATTGCAAGCACTATTTATGAAGTAGATGGAAAATCGTTATGTACGCCACGGGTAAGCTGGAGTGCGTATTGGCAACGGTCCCTCCGCCAGCACGCTCTTGGTCACGGTTTACCGGCTGGTGTTTCTGGTTAACTGAATTGGCTCGGCCCCATCGAGCCGCTTTCACAAGCCAACGGTCTGAACCTGCGACCCAAAGAAACCATGAAAACAAACGTACTTAGTCTGCTGACGACCAGTCTGGCCGTCGGCCTCTTCACCTCCACGCGCCCCTCGGTGCCCAAACCTGCACGGTCCCGCCTGCTGGCCTCGTTGGCTGGTGGTCAGGCGGGGCTGTTCGCGGCCATTCCGGAATGGCGAACATCGCCTTCTGCGCCGGGACCGCTGGATTGCACTCGGCGGAGAGTTAGTCCGGCGTTCAACCCCCGGCACCGTCGGCGAAATGCACGTAGCCATGTCGCGGCAGTGACTTGCTGCCGTGCTGGTCGCGAATCGTGACGGCGGTGCCGGTGGTTACTTTGCCGATGCACTTCAGCGACAGGTTGGGGAACTGCTTTCGCCACGCATCTTGCAAAAGCACCGCCTCCCGACTGGTGACAGCGAAGAGCAATTCAAAATCCTCCCCGTCTGTCAGCGCCGCCAGCACCGGCGGCTTCGGGGAACGCCCTTCGCGATGGGCGAGTTTCGCCGCGCGGCTCACCGGCAGCGCGCGAGCCAGCAACTCCGCGCCGCGCGCCTCTCTGCCGGCCTGGAGCAGATGGCGCAAATCGCTGGCCAGGCCGTCGCTCAGGTCAATCATCGCGTGCGGCAGGAAATGCACCGCCAGCCAGCGGGCCTCGGCCAGGCGCGGTTCAAAGGAGAGATGCTTGCCCGCGAGCGAGCCGCCGAGTTCACCGGTGACGAACAGCGCGTCGCCGACTTCCACCCCGGCGCGGCGCACGCAGCGGCCCGCTTCCACCCAGCCGAGCAGCGCGATGGACAAGAGCAGGCCGCCCGGATTCGTCGTCGTCTCCCCGCCAGCGATGGCGACGCCGTGCCGCCGGGCCAGCGCATTGAGGCCGGTGTAGATCGCCTCGATGCGGGCCGGATCGAAGCCCAGCGGCAGCGCCAGCGTGACGAGCGCCGCCGTCGGCGTGCCGGCCATCGCGGCGATGTCGCTCAGGCAACGGGCCAGCGCCTTGTGGCCGATCTGCTCAGGCGGCGTGTCCGGCGTGAAGTGGACACCCTCGACCACCGCGTCCGTCTTGAACAGCAGCAGGCGGCCCGGCACGCCGAGATCGAGCACCGCGCAATCGTCACCCGCGCCGACCACCACGGCGTCGTTGGCGGGGAGCGACTTCGTGAGGCGGGTGATAAGGTCCAGTTCGTTCATGGGTCAAGGCGTGAGATATTGCAGCAGGTAAAGCAGCGCCAGATTGGCGGCGTTGAAGATGACATGGGTGGCGATCGGCGCGAGCAGATTCTGTGTGCGGTCGTAGAGGAACGCGCAGGCGGCGGCGAGGAACAGGAGCGGAATGAACGTCGCCATGTTTAGATGGATCAGGGCGAAGAAAGCCGAGCTGCCCCACAGCGCAAGGCGGGGGAAACCCAGTTGCTTCAAGCTGCCGTAAAGGATGCCGCGGAAGAAGACCTCCTCCGCCACCGGCGCGAGCACCACCGCCGCCAGGCCGAGGTAAACCCGCGCCGGCCAACTCTCCACCAACCGCAGCATTTCCACCAGCGATTGTTGCTGCGCATCCCAGTGCAACGCCCGCAGACACCACACGCTGCCCAACTGGAGCAGCCAGCACATGGGCAGCGCCAGGAGGCTGAGTGCCAGACCTTTGACGATCGCCAACGCTGGCTCGCGCCGGAAGCCAAACGCCCCGGCCCAGGTTTCCCGTTCCTGGCGGAGAAACCATCCCACCAAGGCCAGGCCGGCTGCCTGGAAGAAGAGGGTGGAAATGATGACCTGCACCAGTGTGGGGCGCAACGCGCCGCCCGCGCTGCTCAGGTGCTGCGCCCCGACCGCCAGGTTCAAGCCCGCGAACACCAGCCCGCCCAGCCAGGTGGCCCGACGCCGGAAGTTTTCCTCATTCCACGACCCCAGCACCACGGCCAACGCCGCCAGCAGACAGGCAAGGCTCAGTCCGCCCAGCGTGCCGCAGACCCAGCGCGCGGCCTTGGCGACCGCCGGATCGTAGCGCGTCAAGCCGCTCGCCGTCGCGCCGGCGAAGGTGCAGATCAGCAGCGCCGTCAGCAGCCGGCCGCAGGTCTCAAGCTTCCAGGGTTTCGGGGACAACACGCCCGTAGGCTAAGTGAATCCGGCCCAAATGACACGAAAACAACCGTCCGTTGGACCGAATCACTCGCGCCGGAAGCATGACTGCGCGCGCCGAGTCCATCCTTCGCGGTCGGAAGCCCGAGCGCTGGGCGGCTGGTGAAGAGTTGCCCAGTGTCAGCCAGCGATCGCGCCCAAGCCAACGCTGGGCCAACTATCTGCGGATGCGCCGAAACCGGCGGGTGCCGGGCTTAGTTGAAGGTTAGCGTGAGCGAAGCAATCTCCGGCCACGCGGCGGTGGCGGCGGGTCAGGGCTTGTAGATTTGGTCGAACACACCGCCATCGGCGAAGAAGGTCTTTTGCGCCTTGGCCCAGCCGCCGAAGACTTCGTCAATGGTAAAGAGTTCCACTTTGGGGAAGACACCGGCGTATTTAGCGGCGGCCTGCGCGGAGCGCGGCCGGTAGAAGTTGCGGCCGGCGATGTCCTGGCCTTCGTCGGAGTAGAGATAATCGAGATAGGCCTTGGCGACTTCCTCGGTGCCGTGTTTCTTCGCGAAGCGGTCCACCACCGTCACCGGCGGCTCGGCTAGAATGCTGACCGAAGGCACAACGATCTCCAGCTTGTCGGCACCGAATTCCTTTACCGCCAGGAACGCCTCGTTTTCCCACGAGATGAATACGTCGCCGACGCCGCGCTGGACGAAAGTGGTCGTGGCCCCGCGAGCGCCGGTGTCGAGCACGGGGACGTTCTTGAAAAGCTTGGCCAGGAAATCTTTAGCCTTGGTTTCATCACCGCCTTTCTTCAGCGCATAGCCCCAGGCGGCGAGGAGATTCCACCGCGCGCCGCCGGAGGTCTTGGGGTTGGGAGTAATGACGGAGACGCCAGGCTTGATAAGATCGTCCCAGTCCTTGATGCCCTTGGGATTGCCTTTGCGGACGAGGAAAATGATCGTCGAGGTGTAGGGCGCACTGTTGTTAGGCAGACGTTTTTGCCAGTCGGCGGGGAAGAGCTTCGCCCTCTCCGCGATGGCGTCCAAGTCGTAGGCCAGTGCCAGCGTGACGACGTCAGCCTGGAGACCGTCAATCACGCCGCGCGCCTGCTTGCCGGAGCCGCCGTGGCTCTGCAGGATGGTGACGGTGTCGCCGGACTTGGCCTGCCAGTGTTTGGCGAAGGCGGCGTTGAACTCTTGGTATAACTCGCGGGTCGGGTCGTAGGAGACATTGAGGAGTTTGATGTCTTTGGCGGGCAGGCCGGACGGGAGGGCCAGCAGCGCCGTGGTGCCGAGTAGGAGCAATGAGTTCAGTTTCATGGTGTAAGTGTATTGAGGTGGCGGGGAGTTAGACGCTTAGCCGTATCTCTGTTCAATAGGAATTCAACGCCAAGGCGCAAAGGTGCAAAGACGCAAAGCTGACCCAGGCAAATCCGACCGGCGGCGGCTGGGCAGATTCCGCTCACCAAACGGTGCCCCGCCAGCCTGCCAGACAAGGCTTCCAAAACCTTTGCGCCTTTGCGCCTTTGCGTTGAATTCCGACTGCATAGATACGGCTAACCCGACCTGTTCGTGCTGCGTGGTGACCGGGTTCTGGTTGTTAGCTTGGAAGTCCTGGTTCCCGTAGTCGAGCGCGAACTTGAGGTTGCGATTTCAGAACCGCTTGGCGAACGCTGGAGCCGGAGCAAAAGGTTGATTTGATCCCGAACTCCGAAGTCGAATGACAAATGACGAATGAATGACGAAGTCCAAAGCCCGAAGCCCGAAACTCGCCTGACTGCGTGCCCCGCACAGGCAGGCTGAGTTCTTGGTTGGACCGGGCGCGAGACTTGGCCCAGAACCTAACCTCCGGCGGCGACGATTCGTCATTCGACTTCGGAGTTCGGGTTTATGATTAGATGACGCTCGCCAACGCCGGGGCGCTTGGTTTAGTCTGCGGCGGCGGTTGGGGAACGGATGGTCCGCTCCCGCCGCCGCACGATTAACATTATGAAACTGCTCAATGTAAAACGGTTGACCCCGATGCTGCTGCCCGCTCTTGTCGGCTGGGCCACGACCGCCACCGCCGCGTGGCAACCCGCCAACGGCCCGTTGCTGACCCGCTGGGCCAAAGACGTGAAGCCTGGCAGCCCGCTGCCCGAATACCCGCGCCCCCAGATGGAGCGCCCGGAGTGGCAGAACCTCAACGGCCTCTGGAGCTACGCCATCGTCGCGAAGGATGCCGCGCAACCCACGGCGTGGGACGGCGAAATCCTCGTGCCGTTCCCCGTCGAGTCCGCGCTGTCCGGCGTGATGAAACCGCTCAGCCCCGAACAACGCCTCTGGTATCGCCGCAGTTTCGCGGTGCCGGAGAAGTGGCGGGGCCAGCGCGTGTTGCTGCACTTCGGCGCGGTGGACTGGGAGGCGACTGTCACCGTCAACGGCAAGGAACTCGGCACGCACAAAGGCGGCTTTGATGCCTTCAGCTTCGACATCACCGACGCGCTTAAGCCCAGCGGCGAGCAGGAAATTGTCGTCTCGGTGTGGGATCCGACTGATCGCGGCCCGCAGGCCAAGGGCAAGCAGGTGCTCCGGCCCGGCGGCATCATGTACACCGCCACCAGCGGCATCTGGCAGACGGCTTGGTTGGAGCCGGTGGCGCAGACCCACATCAAGTCACTCCGAATCACTCCCGATCTGGATGCCGGCGCGGTGGAAATCGGCATCCAAGCGGTGGCTGCGGGTGGGACCGTCAAAATCAGTGCCACCGTGCTTGATGGCAAAACGAAGATTCAGGAAGGCTTCATCGAAATCGGTGCCGCCGCCGCCGGCGCCTTGAATCCGAAAATCACGCTTTCGTTGCCGAACGCAAAACTTTGGTCCCCTGACTCACCGTTCCTCTATAACATTGAAATCACCGTTTCGCAGAACGGCAAGGAAGAGGACGAACTAACCAGCTACTTCGGCATGAGGAAAATTGCCCTCGGCAAGGACCAGGACGGCATCCAGCGCCTCATGCTGAACAACAAACCGCTTTTCCAATTCGGCCCGCTCGACCAGGGCTTCTGGCCCGATGGCATCTACACCGCGCCTACCGACGAAGCTCTGCGCTATGACATCGAGATTACCAAGGCGCTCGGGATGAACCTGGCCCGCAAGCATGTCAAGATTGAGCCGGACCGCTGGTATTACTGGTGCGACAAGCTCGGCCTGCTCGTCTGGCAGGACATGCCCGGCAGCGGCGTCGGCGACCAGAAGACCGACACTGTCCGACCTGGCCGTGAGGACGCCGCCAAGCAGTTCGAAACCGAGATGAAGGCCATGATCGAAGGCCGCGGGAACCATCCTTGCATCGTCATGTGGGTGCCGTTCAACGAAGGCTGGGGCCAATACGACACGCCGCGCTTCTGCGAGTGGATCAAGCAGCTTGACCCGTCCCGCCTCGTCAACAACGCCTCCGGCTGGACTGACCGCAAGGTGGGCGACGTGATTGACATGCACAACTATCCCGGCCCCGGCGTGCCCCGACTGGAGGCGAACCGCGCCGCCGTGCTGGGTGAGTTCGGCGGACTGGGCATGCCGGTCAAGGGCCATTCCTGGCAGGACGAGAAGAACTGGGGCTATGTCAGTTACAAAACCGCCGCGGAACTAACCGAGGCCTATCTTACTTTGCTCAGGAAGCTCCATCCTATGACCGGTGCCGGCGGCTTGTGCGCGGCGGTCTATACGCAGACGACCGATTGCGAAGTCGAGGTCAACGGCTTGCTAACTTACGACCGGGCCATGGTGAAGATGGACCAGGCCGCCATCGCCGCCGCCGCGAAGAAGCTCTACATCCCGCCGGCCAAGCGTGTGTCGCAAGGTGCCAAACTCGTCCCGCCGGCCACACCGTTGGTGGCGTGCGACCCGTATTTCAGCATCTGGTCGCAAGGGGACAACCTGACTGATGTGGACACGACACATTGGACGGGCCGGCCCCATCGGCTGACGAGTCTCGTCCGCATTGACGGCAAGGCTTATCGCGTCATGGGTGCCAGTCCGGCCAGCGTGCCAGCGATGGAACAGAAGACTCTTACGGTGTTGCCGACGCGGAGCATCTATACCTTCGAAGGCACGGGCGTGGAGTTGACACTTACTTTCATGACGGCGGCGCTGCCGGAGGACATGGACATTCTCTCGCGGCCGGTCACCTACCTCACCTACGAGTTCCGGGCTTCTGATGGCAACACCCACGACGTGGCGTTCTACTTCGACGCCTCCGCCGAACTCACCGTGAACGAACCCAGACAGGAAGCGATTTGCTCGATGCTCCCACCCAAAGATGGGCTGACGATTTTGCGAGTCGGGTCGAAGGACCAACTCATCCTTGCCAAGAAAGGCGACGACCTCCGCATTGATTGGGGCTACCTCTACGTTGCCGCCGAGCAGTCGGCGGTCCCTTGGTTTGCTCAACGGACCGGTGCTCGCAGTGGTTTTCAGGAGAACAGTTTTTGGCCGGCTCAGATGGCGTTGATCGAAAAACCCCATCCTGCGGGCGAAGTCGCAGCGGCACTCCCCTTCGAGGTAGGTAAAGTCGGAGCAACGCCCGTCTCCCGCTGGCTCATGCTTGCCTACGATGACCTATATTCCATCCAATATATGAAGCAGAACCTGCGGCCCTATTGGCGGCGCAACGGCTGGGAAGCCGCCGACTTACTCAAGGCCGCTGCGAAGGATTACGAGTCACTGGTCAAGCGCTGCGCCGCCTTCGACGCGGAACTCATGGCCGACCTCACCAAAGCGGGCGGTGAGAAATACGCCAAGCTTTGCGCGCTCGCCTATCGCCAGTGCTTCGCCGCGGGCAAGATCGTCGCCGATGACAACGGCCAGCCGCTCCAGTTTCCCAAGGAGAATCATTCCAACGGCTGCATCGGCACCTCGGACGTGTTTTACCCGATGGGACCACAGTTCCTACTCTTCGGCCCGTCGCTGGCTAAGTCCTTTCTCGTGCCGTTCATGAACTACGCCGCCGGCCCGCGCTGGAAGTTCCCCTTTGCGCCGCACGACCTCGGCACTTACCCGCACGCCAACGGTCAGGTCTATGGCGACGGCGAACGCGGCGTGAACAACCAGATGCCCGTCGAGGAGAGCGGCAACCTGCTGCTCCTGTTCGGCGCCATCGCGCAGATGGAAGGCAACGCCAACTTCGCCGGCCTTTACTGGAAGCAGCTTGAACAGTGGGCCGAGTATCTGAAGGAAAAAGGCTTTGATCCGGAGAACCAGCTCTGCACCGATGACTTCGCCGGCCACCTCGCCCACAACGTCAACCTTAGTGCCAAGGCTATCTGTGGACTCGGCGCGTTCGCCAAACTGTGTGACTTGCGCGGCGACAAAGCTAAGTCGGAAGAGTATTTCAAGCTGGCGCGTGAGTTCGCCCTGCGCTGGGTCAAGGAAGCCGATGATGGCGACCATTTCCGCCTCGCCTTAGACAAGCCCGGCACTTGGAGCCAGAAATACAATCTCATCTGGGATCGCATCCTCGGCTTAAACCTATTCCCCGACTCCGTGCTACGGAAGGAAATGGATTACTACAAGAAGACTCAAAACAAGTATGGCCTCCCGCTCGACAACCGCCAGACTTACACCAAGCTCGATTGGATCACCTGGACCGCCACACTTACCCAGAATCGCGCTGACTTCGAGGCGCTGATTGATCCCATCTTCACCTTCATGAACGAGACTCCCGATCGCTCGCCACTCACTGATTGGTATCAGACTAAGACGGCGAGGAAAGTCGGCTTCACCGGGCGGCCAGTCATTGGTGGTGTGTTCGCGCAGATGCTCTATGACAAGGCGACTTGGGCGAAATTTGCCAGCCGCGACCAGACCAAGGCGGCTAACTGGGCACCGCTGCCCAAGCCGCCGGTGCTCACGACTGTCGTGCCTACCGCGCTCGAAGAAGCCGTGCCCTGGCGTTATACCACCACTAAGCCCGGCCCCGACTGGTTCAAGCCGGACTTCAGCGACGCCGCCTGGAAGGAAGGCAAGTCTGGCTTCGGCACGGAAGGCACCCCCGGCGCGCGCGTCGGCACTGAGTGGAACACCGCCGACATCTGGCTGCGCCGGACATTCGAACTGCCGGCGAATGTCTCGCCGGCGGACCTCAGCTTGCTCTTGCACCACGACGAGGACGCCGAGGTGTATCTCAATGGTCAGCTTGTCGCCCAAGCCCCCGGCTTCGTTGACGACTACGGCACCTTGCCGCTCGGGGCCAAGGGTGCCAGCGCCCTCCATGCGGGCACCAACCTCATCGCGGTCCACTGTCACCAAACCGAGGGCGGGCAGTACATTGATGCCGGCTTGGTGAGAACCTCCCCCGCGCCCGGCAAGTAGCGGACAACCAGGAGTTTGATTTCCAACCCCGGACTTCTCGCCGCCCTCGTCGCGCAAACGCCGCGTAAAATTGAGGTGGCAGCCCCCGTCTGGAAAGCCTATCCTTTGCGCCAGTAATAATATCACGACAAAACAACACACCTGCTGTCGCACACTTAACTGTTCGGCAAAACCAAAAAATAGAATTAGAAATCCTATGAAGAAACATAACAATGAAACGAAAACTATTCTTGCACTCATTATCACAAGCACGCTTCTCGCTGGCTGTGCCAGTGGCCCAAGTCGTCAAGAAGTGGCGCACAGACAAGCTGAAGAATTAGCACAGAGAGAAGCCGCCCAGAAAGAGGAGCTTCAGCGCAACAATCAAATAGAGCAGAATTGGGGTAAGTTGCAGCTGGGGATGTCTGATGATGCTGTTCAGGCCCTAGTAGGTAAATTCTTTCCCGGCTGGCAACTTCATGCCAGCTTTAGTGGTAGTGGGCCGATCATGAACCCCGGCTCTATTAAGGAACAAACCAACACTCTTACACGCGGTAGTTATAAATTGGTATTTCGAAAGGGTGGACTAAGCGATTGGTCGCCAAGAAACTAATGCCGAACCAGGTCACTGGAGCGAACAGCCGCCCCGCTTCTCCGCTCGACCCTGGGCGGCAGTTCGGACGTGCTTCGTGCGCTCCACCGTCCCGGTCGGCGGCTGTCGCTCAGTTCTGTCGTTCGTGCTGACCGCCACGGCCTGACAGCAGACTTGTTTTTTGCCGCCTTAGAAATAGACTTGCCCCATGAGCAAAGACGTTCTGCCCATTGAGATTCGAGGCGTGGTTCCCGCCAACGCGGGAGTCGCCATCTTTGTCGGCAACGACGAGAAGGTCTTCATCATCAACGTGGACCCCTACATCGGCGACGTGATCGTCAAGTTGATGAGCGGCGTCCAGCGTGAGCGTCCACTCACTCACGACCTGCTCGGCAGCGTCTTCAAAGGCTTCGGCATCGCGGTCGAGCGGGTTGTCATCACCGAACTGAAGAACGCCACCTATTTCGCCCGCCTCATCCTAAAGCAGCAGAACGAGCTGGGCCAGGCCATCGTGGAACTCGACGCCCGCCCCAGTGATTGCATCGCGCTGGCCGTCGCCCACAAGAAGCCGATGCTCATCACCAAGTCCCTCTTTGCCAAGGTCGAGGACATGAGCGAACTGCTCACCCGCATCACCACCTCCGGCGGCGAGACGGAATAGCCATGCCCGCCGCCGCCGCCGCCAAGACCGACTCGCTGATGCTCGTCTGGGGCGAGGATGACTTCGCTGTCAAACAGCGCGCCCGTCAACTCTACCAGCAATGGTGCAAAGAGCTGGGCGGCGAGGACCACGAAACCATTGACGGCTCGGCCGCGAATGCCGGCGAAGCCATCAGAGCCTTGGCCCGGCTCCGCGAGGCCTTGCAGACGCTGCCCTTCTTCGGCTCCGGCAAGGCCGTCTGGCTGCGCGACTGCAATTTCCTCGGCGACGACCGCACCGCCACCAGCCAGACCGTCACCAGCGCGCTCGCCGAGTTGGCGCAGGAGCTGAAGACCTTCGCCTGGCAAAACGTCCGCCTGCTCATCAGCGCCGGCCCGGTGGACAAGCGCCGGACGTTTTACAAGACCATCGAGAAGACCGGCGCCGTGGAAAACCTCGGCGGCTGGTCGCTTAACGACAAGGACTGGACGAACCAGGCCGAGCTATGGGTTCGCCGCGCGCTCGCCGACCGGAAGCAGGAAATCACCGACGCGGCGGTGGCCGACCTCATCACGCGCATCGGCCCCAACGCCCGCCAGCTCAACAGCGAGATCGAGAAGCTTTCGCTCTACGTCGGCGACCGCACAGAGATCACCGCCACGGACGTGGAAGCAGTCTGCGCCAGCAACAAATTCGCCCGCGCCTTCGCCCTCGGCGACGCCTTCGGCGAGCGCAACCTGCCCAAAGTTTTGCGCTGCCTCGACGAAGAGCTTTGGGAGATGCAGTTCGACAAGGAGAAGAGTGAGTTCGGCATGCTCGCCGGCCTGACCGGCAAAGTGCGCGTCATGCTCCTGCTCAAGGAAATGATCCGCGAGGGCTGGCTCAAGGCGACGACTGACTACAACCGCTTCAAGCCCCAATTGGAGCGCGTGCCCGCCGACCAACTTCCCGCCGACAAACGCTATAACCCGCTGGCCATGCACCCGTTTGTAGTCTTCAAGTCGCTACAGCACGCCGGCCACTACACGTCCGACGAACTGGTCCAGGCGATGGACCTGCTCCTCCAGTGCAACCTCAAGTTTTTCAGTCGCACTGATTCCGCGCTCGCCCTTCAGCAGACGCTGGTGAAGATCGTCAGCCGCCCGGAAGCGGCTGAAGCGGTGAAGTGAGGCTAAACTTCCCAGCCCGGCCTAACGAAGAGCCGGTTTCCCAGCAATTCATTATGGCCCTGTCAGCCCCCGCCGGGTGAGGGCACCCGGCCTACACCCCACGAAACCGCCTGCTTGTAGGCCGGGT